>JBCCGX010001057.1:0-3737 GCA_039029035.1 Acidobacteriota bacterium
ACCGCTGATCCCGAGCTCTCCGCCCCCGGATCTCAACGAGCCCGAGACATCGAGCACTTCGTCTCCGTCGCTCCGTGCCGCCACATCGATCTCGCTCAGCTCGAGGCCGAGATCCGGCAGCACCGCCCCGCCGGCGACGCGCAGCTCGCCGGTGACCGCCGGCTGCAGCGCCTCGCCAGCCAAGGCCAAGTCAACCTCGAGGCGCCCCTCGACCTCCTCCAGCTGCGGATAGATCACCGCCAGCCACCAGAGATCGGGAATCTCGCCGCGCACGTGGCCGGTCAGAGGCTGTTCAGCGAGCGGCTGCTCGGGTCGGTACGCCGGCAGCTCGGCGACGAGATCCAGACGCCCGTTGCCGATGTCGAGCCGCGAGCTTGCCTGCAGGCCGTCGGCGGTCAGCGCAGCTTCGACGGGGTGCAGGCGGAAGGCCAGCTCCAGCGGCGTCTCGGCCTGGGCGATCGCATAGCGCAGCGTCCCGGCGAGCGGTTCGATCTGCAGGGTGGCGCGGAGCGGCGGGGACCGCACCGTCGTCTCGTCGCTCGCCGTCGTCACGTCGCTCGCCGTCGTCACGTCGCTCCCCGTCGTCTCGTCGCTCCCCGTCGTCTCGTCGCTCGCGACTGCCTCGTCCGCCGTCGCATCGGCCGGATCCTCCGAATCCACTGGATCTCCAACCCTCTGCGCCCCGCCCGCGCGCGCCAGGTCGAAGCGACCAGAGATCGTCTCGCCGGTAAGGGTCAAATCGGGCGGCAACAACGCCTCGACCAACGCCAGAGGGAGCTCCACTATCTCGCCGCTGGCGACCAGGCTGCTGTCCGCTCGCTGCTCGCCACGAACGCAGATTCGCGAGCCGCCGGAGCGCCGGGCACAGAGCTCCTCCAGCCGCGCCGACTGCGGGCCGATGGCCAAGGTCGCCGGCTGCTCCAGACCCCAGTCGCCGAGGCGCGGGGCGCGTAGATCGAGATCCGTGAGCTGGCCGTTCCAGGTCTCTTCGACGTACGCGCCCGCGGCACTCAGCGTCACTGTCCCGTCGGGTGCCGAGGCGGCCAGCTCGACCTCGTGCGCCGCCGAGCTGCCGCGTGCCGTCACTTCAGCTCGGTCGAGCACTTGCTCGTCGAACGTCAGCTGCCGCGCCTCGAGCTGCACGGCGAGATCCCCCGCCTCAGCCAGCACGATGTCGACCTCGCCGTCCAGCTGACCAGCGGCATAGCTCGACCATTGCAGATCTCGGCCGGCGAGCTGCGCCCGCAGGCGGGGTGTGTCCGCCGGGCCGGCCAGGGTACCGCTGGCGGTTGCGGCACCGGCGGCGTCGGGAAAGGCAGTCAGGTCCGGTGCTTGGAGGTCCCAGGTCAGATCCCACGTCTCGGCCAGCTCGCCCGCCACCTGCAGTTGGCCGAAGCCACCCTCCAGGCTCAGAGCCTCGATCCGGTAGCGCTCCCCCTCGCTCACCAGATCCAGCTGCCCTTCGAAGGCCCGCTCGCGCAGGGTCCCGGCTAGCTGTGAAGCGCGCACCTCGGCGAATGGTCCGGCGTCCGTCAAGTGACCTTTGGTGCGCCCCGCCAGGGTGACGCTGCCCGGCCAGTCCGGCCACACCAGCCCGGGATCGAGCCCCTCCGCGGCCAGCTCCAGATCCCACTCCACCCGCGGCGCCCAGGCGATCGTGCCGCGGCCTTCGACGGCCCCGTCGAGCGCGTTGCCACGCACGGCTTCGAGCCGCAGACCTTCGCGGTCGCCGCGGCCGTTCAGGGTCAGGCGGGTCGGCGGTAAATGCTCCAGACCCGCGGTGCCACCCTCTTCGACAGGGGTGCCGACCTCTTCGGTCACGCCATTGCCGCCCACCGCGGCACCCACCACGTCGGCGGTCAATGACAGGGTGTAGTCGTCCGCGGTGCCAGCCATCTCGGCCACGGCATCGAGCCGCAGAGCGGGCCAATCGGCCTGCAGCTTGTCGAGCTCGGCGCCCTCGCATTGCAACCGCCCCTCGAACCCGGGATCGCCCAGCAGATCGGTCAGCTGCCCCTCGACGCTGGCAGTCAACGGCGCCGTGAGGGTCTGCGACAGCTGCAACGCCCGTAGATCACCCGACACCTCGCCGCTCCCCAGCCACTCCCCTAGCTCCGGCACCGCACCGCGCCAATCGAGCTCGAGATCCAACGGATAGTGCCCTTGGGGCGCCAAGGTCCCGGCCATCTCGACCGCGCCGAGGTCGGACGCTTCGGCCTGCAGCTTGCGGAGCCGCACCTCGTTGTCCACCACGTCGACTGCCAGATCGAGGGTCGCGCCGTCGACCAACGTCTCGCCTTGGTGCAGGATCGACAGCTCTTCTACCCGCGCGCTCGCCACCGAGACAGAGATCGGAAGGCGGATATCGGGCAGGGTCGTCGCCGCGCTCTCGGCCGCTTCATCAGCCGCCGGCAGCTCGATCTGCACACCCACGGCACGTAGGTCCTCGACCCTCAGCAGCCCACGCCGCAACCGCAGAGGCCGCCAGTCGACCTCGAGCTCTTGAACTTCGACGGCGACCTCCTCGCCACCGGCGCCGTAACGCACACCGCGCAACGCCAGGGGCCCCATCAGGCGGCCCTCGACCTGCTGCCAGCTGAGCGGCACTCGCAGCGCGGCCTGGGCGAGGGCCCAGCGCGCGCCGCTTGGAGTGGTCAAGAGCCACCCCAAAGCCAGGGCGAAAGCCATGGCCAACGCCACGAAGCCCCACAAGGCGACGCGCAGCAGGCGTCCACGACGACGGCGCGGCGGCTCGCCGACGCCATCCGGGCTTTCGATCTCGGTCACGTCCTGGCTCATAGGTCCGGCCCGATCGTGAGATGGACCCGCAGCGGCTCGCCGGGCTCGGAGATGGCCCAGGCGAAGTCGAGCCGCACCGGCCCCACCGGCGAGCGCCAGCTGACGCCCACCCCAGCTCCTTCGCTGAGCTGATCGGCCAGATCGCGGCCGGCGCTGCCGGTGTCATAGAACACCGCCGCACCCCACTTCTGGAGGATCAGGTATTCGTACTCCAGGCTGCCGACGAAGAGACGCTCCCCACCGATCACATTGCCCGCTTCGTCGAGATCACCGAGGGTCTCGAAATCGTAGCCCCGCACACTCTGGTCACCGCCGGTGAAGAAGCGAAAGATCGGCGGCAGGGTGCGAAAATCTTCCGCCACGATGGCCCCCAGTTCGCCACGCGCGCTCACCTTGTGGCGTCGCCCCCACGGGCCTTCGGGGCCGAACGCCCGCACCCACTTGGCGCTCGCCTTGGCCTTCAACACCGTCACGTCGGACAGGGCGCTCTCGTGGGCACCGGCGATCTCCAGCCCGAGGCGATAGCCGCGCTGGGGATAGAGCCGGTGATCCGAGCGCACCAGGGACCACTCCGCCGCCGGAATCACCGAAACGACCTCACCCGAGTCCACGCCGACGGTGAAGTCGTCGTGGTGGACCGAGAACGACAGGGTCTCGCGCCAACCGCCGCGCAACCGCCGCGCCCGGACGCCGGCGAAGGTCCGCGTCGTGTCGTAGGTGTCGGTGTCGACCTCGACATGGGCCAGTCCCAAGGTCACCACCTCGAGCTGCGACTGCTTCGATGACAGAAAGAAAGGCTTCTGGAACGGCAGATGGTAGGCGAAGCGAAAGCCGTTCTCGAGCTCCGAGCCGCGCATGTCGAGCTCGGCGTGGTAGCCGCGCCGGTTGAGCCGCCGCCAAGTCAGCTTGAAGGTACCGCGGGGCCCGGTGTCGGTGCC
>JBCCGX010001058.1:0-3737 GCA_039029035.1 Acidobacteriota bacterium
CGAGCTGCCATAGGGCAGATGAAGATGCACTGCGCGAAGGCATAGACGATTCAGTCGAGCTCCCGGCGCAGACGCGGCCCGCTGCCCAACAGCTGTCGTGCTTCGCTCAGCCAGGGATCGAGCTCGTCCGCTAGCCAACGGTTGAGCTCCAGGGCACGGCTCAGATCCTCCTCCGCTCGGGTCAGTCCGTCGCGGCGATCCTTCGGATCCGTCGTGGCACGAGCGGCGAGGAAGCGCAGCACCCCTCGCGCGCCGACGAAGCGCGGCCCCTCGATGCGCTTGGCTAGCGCCTCTTCAGCCAGCTCCAGGCCGCGCTCGATGGACGCCGCCGGATCCTGGCCGGCGCGCAACTGCGCCGCGGCCCGCCAGATCAGATAGTCGACCGCCACGCTGTAGTAGAACGAATCGTGGGCGAAGCGCCCCATCTCGGCCAGCGCCGCATCAGCCGTGGTGAGGATGGTCTTCGTCGAGCGCTGGCGGTCCAGGGCCCAGCGCAGGGCCAGGGTCTCGATCGAGAGTCGCTGGGCATAGACCTCCAGTCGCTCGGGACTGATCTCGGTCAGCTCGACGAGGCGACCGCGCGACGCGTCGAGACTCGGCGTCGGATCTCGACCGCGGCGCAGCGCGTAGTAGGCGGTCTGGTGATGGAAGGTGACCAGTCGGTTGTAGAACTCGCCGACATCGGGATTGAGCTCCAGCGCCCGATGGGCGGAGCGCATTGCCCGCCCCATCAGCGGATCCGGATCGGCGCCCTGCAAATAGACATGGTGCGCCATCTCAGCCAGCGCCGAGCCAATCTCGAGATGGCCCCAATCGAAGTCCGGATTGATCTCCACCGAACGCTGACGATTGGCCAGCGCCGCCTCGAGCGCCGGCGAAGGATCGTCCCCTCGCTCCGACAACACCCAGGAGCGAACCCAATGGGCTCCGGCCAGGTTGTAGTAAAGGTGGAAGGAATCCGGATTGAGGTCGATGGCGGCTTCGAGCGCCGCGACCGATTGCTCGATCGAGCCGTCGGCTTCGAACCCGTTGCGGACTTCGTACATGCCGCGGATCCACCAGGCGTTGCCGAGCGGATAGAGGGCCACGGGATTGTTGGGCTCGAGCTCCAGGGAGCGTTCGAAACCGGCGACCGCCTCCTCGAGATGCGGCCTGGGATCGCCGGAGCGCGCCATGTTGAGGTACGCGCCCCACTGCACATGAACGTTGGCCAGGGCGATGTGCGCCGCCGAATCATCCGGCGCCAGCTCTACACCCTGTCGGCCAGACTCGAGACCGGCCTCGAGCGCCGCTTGCGGGTTGTCGCCGGTCCAGATCTGGTGCTTTCCCCACAGCCGGTGGACATCCGCTTGCTGAAAGTGGGCCTCGGCGAGCTCGCCATCGATCGCCACAGCCTGAGAGCAGGCGTCCACCGCCAGGTCGCGATAGCTCCTGATCGCACCGGTCGGACTTTGGTTCTCCAGCAGGAGCATCGAGCTGGCGAGATCGCACAGGCCGACATACGCGCGCGGATCGCTACCGGCCGAGGCCATGGCGGCACGGTAGGCGTCCTCCGCCAGCCGGTAGCTCGCCCAGGCGCCCGCGGTGTCCCCCTGTCGGATCCGTGCGTCGTCGCCACGCTCAGCGTGGACCCGGCCCTCGGCGATGTGCGCCTCGTACAACCAGGGCAACCGCTGGCGCGCTGCCTGCAGCTTGGTCAGGGCTTCGTCGTAGCGGCTCTCGTAGGACGCCAGCAAGGCCTCGACATACTCAGTTGCAACGGCGTCCGCTTGGCGGCCGATCTCCAGGTAAGCGATCGCCGGATCGCGGTGGCTGGACTCGATGCGCCGCAGACCGGCGGCGCGCATTGACGGATCGGTCAGCTGACTCGCCCGGTCGCGCAGGCGCTCGTATTGGCGACCGAGAACCAGGCCCAGGGCATAGGCCACCTCGGGGCCGCGGTAACCCAGATCCCAGGCGCGCTCCAGGTGGCGCTGGGCCGGCTCGTCTTCGAGCAACGCGGCGTAGCCGCGGCCGATGGCATAGTGTGCCGGCGCCTGGCCGAGGGAGCTGAGCCCCTGCAGATCACGCTCGAGCTCTTCGATCCGCTGCCGCACCTTGGTCTTGGTCGGGCGAATATCGTGCAGCGAGCTCATGTGGACCGCCCGCAGAGTCCAGTCCATGTCCTCCCCCACGCGGGCGAAGCGCTGCTCGTAGCGCAAGCGTTCGTCGGCCCGCCAACGGAGAACCAGCACCGAGACCAACAGCAGCGCGGCGGCGGCGGCGGCCACCGAAACCGCCAGACGATGCTGACGCACCTTCTTTTTCAGCCGATAACTCAGGCTGGCGGGGCGGGCCGAGATCAGCTCACCGTCGAGAAATCGCCGCAGGTCGGCCGCCAGGGCGCGGGCCGACGGATAGCGTCGCTGGCGCTCTTTCTCCAGGCACTTGAGGACGATGGTCTCGAGATCCGGGCTCAGCGCCGGGTCGAGGCGCCGCGGCGGTGTGGGATCTTCCTGCACCGTCTTGATCAACAGATCGACGTCGCGCTCGGCGACGAAAGGCGGCCGGCCGCACAACAGTTCGTAGAGGGTCGCGCCGAGACCATAGACGTCGGTGCGGCGATCGAGATCCTCCCGTCGCCCTTCGACTTGTTCCGGAGCCAGGTACGGCGGCGTGCCCAGCACCTGCCCGGCCTGGGTCATCGCCGTGCCCTCGGCCTCGTGCTCCCAGACCAGGCCGAAATCGACTACCACCGGCCGGTATTCGCCGTCGTCGGACCGCTCCACCATAATGTTGGCCGGCTTCAGGTCGCGATGGATCAGGCCCTCCTGATGGGCGGCGTGGACCGCCAGAGCCACCCGCCACATCACCTGCACCTTCTCCTCGAGCCGCATCTCGAGAGCGGCCACCCCGAGCTCCACACCATCGACGTACTGCATGGCGATGTACGGCCGGCCGTCCGTCTCACCGACTTCGTAGACCTTGCAGATACCCTCGTGATCGAGACGCGCCTGGGCCCGCGCCTCGCGGAACATGCGCTCGATCAGCTGCGGATCGTCTCGACGCAGGAATTTGAGCGCCACATGGCGCTGGAGAGTGGGATCGAACGCCTTATAGATCTCCGCCGTGCCCCCGGCGCTCAAGGCGACAGCGGTTTGGTATCTGTGCATGAGGGAGCGGAGCTCGACGGCGAAGCTCGGCAGATCAGGGGTTGCTTCGCTCATTGTATTCGCTCGTCGACGACCGACGGATGTGATCCGCCGACAAGCTCTGCTCGATCCCGCCTGCACGTCCACTGGGCTCTGCTCCTCGCCCCGCGGCACCGGCCTGCGCCCACGGGCTCACGCCCGAGGCTACGGTTTGCCGCCCTCCGGGCTCCGGAAGACGGAACTGGTGTAACCCGTGGAGAAGGGGCCACGATGTGAATTCCTGGCTCTGCTCTTCGTCCCGCAGGGACGGACGGTAATAGCCTCGGACTTCAGTCCGTGGCGGCCCCCAAACGGCGCATCGGAGGCAGCTCAAGAGCCGCCTCCGATCATCCCGATGCTCGATCCTGCAAGATCGGCATCAGCCCGACCAGCAGGTCTCTATCAGCAGGTCCCTACCAGCAGAAATGCTCGGCCGCCTGCACCGCTGCCAGGGCATCGATCAGGCCCGCACCCCAGACGATGAAGTCGGAACGCGACTCGGCGGTCGCCTGGAGGATGAAGCGGTAATCCCGCGGCTCGAGGTTGCCGCCCGCGGCCTGCTGCAGC
>JBCCGX010001059.1:0-3734 GCA_039029035.1 Acidobacteriota bacterium
CCGGTCGTCGGCGCCTGAGCCGAGCTTGGGCGGGCCGATGGTCCTGGTGTTTCGACGGTCGGCGAAGCGTCCGCAGCCTGCGCATCCTTGCCCGCCTGCGCGTCGTTCTCCGCGGGCGCGTCCTTCCCTGCCTGCGAATCGCCTTCTGTTGACGCGAGCTTGGCCTGTCGCGCTTGCTTCAACAGGTCCTCAGCGAAGCCGAAGGCCGGTAGAGAGAACTTTTTCTCGCCGCCCGTTTCGGTCTTGGGGGCCGCCTCGCCGGCGTGCTCGGTCGGTGTCTTCTCCGGAGGGCTCGCCGGCGGTTTTGCCTGCAGCGCCTCGGACTGCCCGGAGTCAGGCTGGGCTGATTTCGTCCCAGAAGGTCTTGCTGCCGACTTCTTGGCGCCAGACCGCTTCGCTGCGGGTCTTTTTTCCGCAGATCTCTTTGCCGCAGGTCGTTTCGCTGGGCTGGATTTGGCGCCGCTCTTGGCTGCGCTAGGACTCGACGGTCCGTTTGGCTGCCCGGCCTCGGAGCCCTTTCCCGAGCTCGTTGCCGCGTCCGGCGGATCGGCCGGATTTGATTTCTTCCCGCCTGTCTTCCTGGTCATGAGCGAGCTTCGACGAAGGGAGGTGTCGCGGCCAAGGCCGCGGGGTCGAGGATCATGACGACCCTGCCGTCGCCGAGAATTGTCGAGCCGGAGATGCCGACCGGCTGTCCTACGATAGTGTCTAGACCCTTAACGACAATATCATGGATGCCGATGATGGCGTCGATGACGAGGCCACGAAAACGTCCGTGGACTTCGATCAGAACGACAAAGCCATCCTCCCGTGGCGCCTGGCTGGTGGCGAAGGCGAGGCCGAGGTCGAGCAACGGCACCAGCTGGCCACGCCAGCGGATGACCTGGGCCTGGTTGACCCGATGGTGCTCGTGGACCGACAGACGGGTGGTCTCGATCACCGACGACAGCGGCAGAGCGTAGGTCTCGGCGTCGACTTGGAGTAGCAAGGATCTGAGAATCGAGGCGGTCACCGGCAGCCGCAGTGAAAAGCTGGTTCCGACGTTGCGCTGCGAGCGCACATCGACCCGCCCGCCGTGGCGCTCGACGCTCTTCTTGACAGCCGCCAGGCCGACGCCGCGGCCGGCACTCAGGTCAGTCCCCTGGCGGGTCGAGAGGCCTTCGGCGAACAATAGCGCGAGATCCGATCCTGATTCATAGCTGTCGCCCAAGAGCTCCTTGGCGCGACTCTTCAGGCCGGCTACGTCGACCCCGGAACCGTCGTCGGTGACCTCGATCCAGACCTCGCCGCCTTCGAGAGTGGCCTTGACCTGGATCGTCCCGCCTTCCGACTTGCCTTGGCGCAGGCGTTCGGCCGGGGTTTCGATCCCGTGGATCACGGCGTTGCGTATCAGGTGACCGAGAGCGTCGCCGGCGATCTCGAGCAGGGTTTTGTCGATCGGCGTTTCGCCGCCTTCGATGACGAGCTCGACCTTTTTGCCTTCACTGGCCGATTCGTCGTGCACGATCCGGCGAAGGGGGCGGAACAAACCCAGCAGCGGAACCATGCCCAGGTTGGTGACTTTTTCCTGCAGCAGGTTCAGTGTCTTTTCGAGTTCCTGTTGGGCGATCTCGACGTCTTCCCAGGCCGCGATCGAGCGATTGACGAACTCTTCGGCGTCGAGTTCCGCCAGCTTGGTGAGGACCAAGCCCTGACGAACGCTATCGCTGAGCCGATTGCGAAAGATCAGCGTCTCGGCCTGCATCTCGACCAGCTGGTCGATCTTGGCGAAGGGCACGCGGACACTGCCGCCGACGCTGTCCCTGGCTTCGCTGCTGCTCTCGGTCTCGGCCTCGTCCGCCGCTTGCTCCTCGGCCGCCGCCTCCCCATCGATAGCGCCGAGCTCCGCATTGGCCGACCGCGCCTTCTCCAACCCTTGGCGCAAGGCATCGAGCTCACTCAGAAGGCCACTGATTTCCGGGCTGTCGAGATCGAGATCCTCGACCTGGTCTTCCATCCGGTGGGCCAGCTCCTGCAAATCGCTGAAGCCCATCATGCCGGAGTTACCCTTCAGGGTATGTAGCTCGCGCTTGGTGCGGGCGATCGCCGCATCCCTGACTTCGGGATCATCCGACCGTAGACGAAGTAGCATCGATTCCACCTCGTCGGCTCGTTCACGAGCCTCGAGCATGAATTCGTCGAGTAACTCTTGAAAGCCGGACTGCATCTCGCTCACCGATCCCGAAGCTGCCGCGGATGGGCCACGGCAGACGAGCCAGCGTGAAGTGTCGTTGGATGACCCGCCGATGTCAAGCGTCTATGGCTGCTTGCAAGGCCGATGCGCTTGGGCTAGGCTACGCGTCCAGTGCGCTCCTGCCCATGGCAACGTCAATCTCTACTCCGCGGCGACCCGACAGCGGCCAATGGCCGACTCTTGAACGGTGTCGAGGAAGACGGGTCTCGAGAAAGATGGGTCTGGGACAGAGCAGGTCGGCGGTCGGTCGATCTGCGACGAAACGGTCGTGGTTCGTGACGAATCCGTCGCGGTTCGCGGCCAACCGGTCGTGGTTTACGGCCAATCGGTCACGATTGGCGGCAAGACGGTCGCAGTTGCGACACAACGGTCGCGGTTCGCGACAACAAGACGGTCGCAGATTGCGACAGAAACGGTCTGCAACGAAACAGTCTGCGACAGGGCGGGCGAGGAGCGGGTCCATGAGGAGGATGAGGTGCAACCGCGGAAGATTCTGGTCGTCGATGATTCGAAGCTAATCCACAAGATGTTCGAGGTGCTCTTGCGCCAGTATTCGTTGGTGCATTGCCTCGATGGTCTGGAGGCATTGCAGGCACTCGGCAATCACGCAGATATCGAGCTGATTCTGCTCGACATCAATATGCCGCGGATGAGCGGCTTGGAGTTTCTCAACCAGATCAAAGCGGATGCAGTCTTCAAGGACATCCCGGTGGTCATCATCTCGACGGAAGGTAAGGAAGAAGATACGGTTCGGGGCCTCGAAGCCGGAGCTGCGGCTTACATCAAGAAGCCTTTCGGTAACCAGGAGCTGCTCGAGGTCATTCAGCGTCTGTAGAGCTGGAGCTTGTCGATGGAGAAAGCCGCAGCAGGCGAATTGCTGACGGAGCTTCGCACGACCCTCGAGCGTGCGAGGGAGATTCTCGGCGCGCTCGAGATCGAGCCGGCCAAGGCGGCTGGCGCTTTGGAAGCTAGCGAAAGACTCGAGGATCTGGAAACCCAGATCTCGGCCGGTGAGCGCGACCGCGAAGAGCTGACCGCTCGAATGGTCGAGGCCGAGCACCAGCTCGGGCGCTTGATGAACCTCTACGTGGCGACCTTTCAGCTCCACGCCACCCTCGATCCGACCGAAGTCCAGGCCACCATCGCCGAGATCGCTGTCGATCTCCTCGGGGCAGAGCGTTTCGTGCTGCTGCTGCGCAGCGAGGGCACCAATGAGTGCGAGGTGTCCCTGTCCCGTGGGCTGGATCAGGATCCGAGTGGCCTCTACGCGCGCGAGAAGTATCTGGGCGGCGATCCTCTGGTCGACGCAGCCATGGAAGACGGTGTCCTGCGCATGGGTCCCGACGAATTCTCGGACGTCATCGCCGCCGTACCCCTGAGGGTGCAGGATGCCATCGTCGGCGTCCTGGTGGTGTTGAAGCTTTTCGACCACAAGACGATCCTCCGGGCGGAGGACCGCGACCTGCTCGACCTGCTGGCGGCGCATGCCGCGTCGGCTCTC
>JBCCGX010001060.1:0-3734 GCA_039029035.1 Acidobacteriota bacterium
CCCACCGATCCGCCGGCTGTCGAAGAGCGTCCGCCCCAAGACGAAGATCAGACCGTTGATGGCGAGGAACGACAGAGCATTGAGCAGCAGCAGGCCGTGATAGCCGAAAAGCCGGTAGAGCGGGTAGGCCAGGACGCTCAGAAACTCCGGGTATTGTGCCGCCAAATGATCCCCAGCGATGCGGATCTGGGCCACCGCCAGCTCCGGTACGGGATAGTCCGCATAGCCGTTTTGGACGATGAAGCTGCCGGTCTCGGCAAAGGTCTTGGCCATGAAGTGGTAGGTACCCGAATCGTAGGTCAGGTAACCCGACGGATTGATCCAATAGGCAAAGGCGAGATGCAACGCTCCTAGGAGGAGGAAGAGGAGGAGACCAGTCCGCGGGCGGGAGGGCTTGGCCAGCTGGCTCATGGGTCGAGGCCGAGCCCGGGATTGAAATCCCGGGCTACGCAATCTTGCCCCGCTGGGGCATCCGTCCCGGAGGGACGACAGATCGTAGCCTGAGGTTTCAACCCCAGGAGCGGATTGAAACCCTGATGCGGTGCACTGGGCACCACCTTGCGACCCGATACAGCGCTGCCAAGCATCAAGTTGGCAACCCGAGCCCACGCAGCAGATTGCGAATGGTGTTGCGGTGCACCCGCTCGTTGGCTTCGGCCAGGTTGTTGGCGTTGTGGCTGCCGAGCACCACCTGTTCCATGCGGGCCAGGGGATGGTCTTGGGGCAAGGGCTCCTCCTCGTAGACGTCGAGCGCGGCGCCGGCGAGGCGCCCCTCGGCCAGGGCCGCGACGAGGGCCTCTTGATCGATCAGCGGGCCGCGCGCCATGTTGAGCACATAGGCGGTCGGCCGCATGCGAGCGAGCTCGGCCACCCCCAGAAGACCGCGATTCTCCGCTGTCAGATTGCACGCCAGGCAGAGGTAATCGGCCTCAGTGAGGAGCTCTTCGAAGGCAGCGAAGCGCACGCCGGGGACGGGATCCATCACATCGGCCCGGACATCGGCGGCCAGGATCTCCATGCCGAAAACCTGCGCCCGGCTGGCCAAGGCGCGGCCGATCGCGCCGAAGCCGACGAGTCCGAGGGTCTTGTCGGCCAGGCTCTGCCCTACCGGCTTCGGCCATTCGCCACGCCGTACCGCCTGATCAACCAAGTGGAGGTGGCGAGTCAACATCAGCAGGTAGCCGATGGCCGCCTCGGCCACCGCCTCACCAAAGGCGCCGGGGGTGTTGTAGACCGGGATGCCGAGCTTCTCGGCTGCTGCACAATCGATCGAATCGAGGCCGACACCCCACTTGCTGATCACCTTCAGGCGCGGCAAGCCGGCGCGCAGAACGCGCTCGGTGAGCTCGTCGTCACCGGCGATCACGCCGTCGAAGTCGCCGATGATCGGCAGAAGCTCCGCCTCGGTGAGGAACTGACCGGAATGCTCGAACACCGGTTCCAGGCCGGCCTGCCGTAGCTCCGTCTCGAAGCGCTGCTGCTGCCGAACCATCAACAGGCCGGTGACCAAAACTCGTTCCACGCTGCGTCCTCCGTTGCGTCATCCTACCCCGTTGGGCGCGGATATACTGCCGCTCTCTTGTCCCGATGTGCACCGTCTGAGGATGTTCGCCGTCTCCCGACGTTCACTGGCTGCCGATGTTCACCCTGCGCACCAAGCTGTCGATCCTGCGGGCGCTGCTCACCCGGCGCGCGCCCTACTACATTCAGTTTTACATCAACGGCCGCTGCAACCTGATGTGCCGCCAGTGCAACATCGTGGAAGCGAACTCCGGTATCGGCGAGCTCAGCCTGCAGCAGATCGAGGTGGTGGCCGACAACATCCGCAAGATCCACGGCGGCATCGTGCTCTTGACCGGCGGCGAGCCCTTCCTGCGCCAAGATATCGATCAGATCGCCAAGATCTTCATCGAGCGCGGCCTCGACGTGCGCCTGCAGACCGCCGGCATCGCGACCCGCGAGCAGCTACAGAAGTGCTACGACGCCGGCTGCCGCGACCTCAACATCTCCCTCGACAGCCTGAACCCGGCCAAGGGCGACTACATCAATGCCGTGCCGGGCTCGTGGAAGAAAACCGTCGAAGCGATCGAGCGCGTGTCGGAGATCTTTCGCGACGAGTCTGCCATCTGCAGCTTGGGCTGTGTGCTGTCACGCTTCAACTACCGCGAGATCCCTGCCATTCTGGAGTTTGCCACCCGCATCGGCTGGTACCTCTCCCTGGTGCCGGTCCACATCACCCAACGCGACGCTTATCGCGGCTTTCGCTCCTACGACGACGATTTCGTCTTCCACCCGCAGGACTACCCCGATCTGCACCGGGTGGTCGACGAGCTCGTGGCGATGCAACGCCAGGGCGCGCTGTTGTTCGATTCGGCCGCTTTTCTGAAGAGCGCCGTCGGCTTCATCGAGACCGGCCAGGTCTCCTGGCGCAAGAACGGGGTGTGCGATTCGCCCAACCTGTACTTCGCCGTGCGCCCCAACGGGGACTTCGCCACCTGCTGCGACCATTTCTTGGACCAGCCGCCGTCGCTGACCGATCCCGACTTCTGGAAGCTCTACAAGAGCGGCGCCATCGCCCGTGGCGAGGCCCGGGCGATCGTCGAGAGCTGTGAGGGCTGCCACTATGGCAGCTACCCGGAGGCAACCCTCTCGGTGCGCGATCCGGCAGCGTTTCTGAGCCGCACGGCGCTGACCTTCTTCCGCCGTCGCGCCATCATCGGCCACTTCGAGCCTGGCGAGATGTTCGATTTGATCGACGAGATTCGCGCCAAGAATCCGGCAGCGCACAGCACGGCCTACCTCTCGGATCCGGTGCGGGAGCGGGTCGAAGGCTGGGGCGACAAGGCGTCGCGACGGCAAATGGTGCAGCTCGATCTCGCGCGACGCAAGGAGGAGGGGCGCGTCCGTCGCCCGCAAGTGCAATGAGCTCAGTCACCGTCGTCATCCCGGTCAAAGACGAAGCCCAGGGTCTGCCGATGCTCTTCGAGCGGCTCACCGGCACCGCCGAGAGCAGTCCCCGGCACGAGTTCTCTTTTCTCTTCGTCAACGACGGCAGCAGCGACGGCTCGGACGCGATCCTCGATGACCTCGCGGCGCGCCACGCCTATGTCCAGGTGATCCACCTGTCGCGCAACTTCGGCCATCAGATGGCGGTCACCGCCGGCATCGACCACACCGACAGCGATTACGTCGCGCTGATCGACGCCGACCTGCAGGACCCGCCCGAGCTGCTGGTAGAGATGATCGGCGTGCTCGAAGAGGGCCATGACGTGGTCTACGGCCAGCGTCTCGACCGTGAAGGTGAGACGGTGCTCAAACGCCTCACCGCCAAGCTCTTCTATCGCTTGCTCTCGGCGGTCACACGGGTCGAGATCCCCCACGACACCGGCGATTTCCGGGTGATGAGCCGCAACGTGGTGCAGGTTCTGCAAGGCATGCGCGAGCGCCACCGCTTCATCCGCGGCATGGTGGCCTGGGTCGGCTTCCGCGCCCGCGCCTTCCCCTACCACCGCGAAGCTCGCGTCGCTGGCGAGACCAAATACTCCTACTCCAAGATGCTGCGCTTCGCCCTCGACGCCCTGTTCTCATTCTCTAACGTGCCGCTACAGCTGGCCAACTACCTCGGCATCCTGGTCGCCGCGTTGGGCGGCCTCGGCATGGGCTACATCGCGGTGCTCGAGATCTTCTACGACGAGTACATTCCCGGCGTCAGCCCGACTCTCTTCTCGGTGCTC
>JBCCGX010001061.1:0-3725 GCA_039029035.1 Acidobacteriota bacterium
AAGGCGGCAAGGCCGAGGGCGGTGCCAGCCAGGGAAAGTCGTGAGGGCAGATCGAAGAACGGCACCAGCGAAGCGAGCCAGCCGAAGACGCCAAAGGTCACCAGGGCGCCGAACGCGGTGGCCGGCAGCAGCATGCGACCGGCATCGCCGGTCACCAGACGGGTGATCGCCCGGCGATCGGCGCCCAACGCCATGCGCACACCGATCTCGTGTCGGCGATGCCGGACCGATTGAGCGAGCACCGCATACAGACCGCCGGCAGCGAGCAGCACGGCGACGAGGGCAAAAACCGACACCAAGCCGGCCACGGATTGCTCGCGCCATAGCTGGGTGTCACGCCGTAGGGTCATCGTCTCGATGTCCCAGATCGGCTGCAGGGGATCCACCCGATGGACGACACGCGCGACCTCGCTCTTCAGGGCCGCGCTGCTGGAACCGCTAGCGGCGAGCACAAAATGCACACTGCGCGGGTGATCCTGTGCCGCCGGGATATAGAGCGCCGGCGCCTCCTGCCACACGCTGGCGACCAGCGCGCGGCGCACGTCACCCACCACCCCGACCACTTCGAGCCAAGGGGCTTCCGGATCGTCGGATGATCGCAGCCGCTGGCCGATCGCCCGCTGGCCGGGCCATAGCCGGTCCGCCGCAAGCTGGCTGACGATGGCCACCGGGCGGCCATCGGCGCGATCCTCGAGCCCGAAGGCCCGGCCTTCGAGCAAAGGCATGTCGAGCACGTCGAACAGGGACGGACTGATCACCGCCTGGCGCAAGCGGACCTGCGCCGTACTCTCGGCCGCGTCCTGGCCCTCGGCATGGAAGGGCGAGAGTCGGCCATAGGCCCCTTCAGTGAATGGTAGATCCGTCGTCAGCGCAGCCTGCTCGACGGCCGGAAGCGCCTCGAGCTGCGCCAGGACCTCTCGGTGGAAGTTGTCCAGCTTGGCGGGCTCGCGGCGCGAGTAGAGAAACCATGGCAGATTGACTTTGAAGCTCAACCGCTGCTCGGCCGCGAAGCCGACGTCGGCGCGCTCGAGGTGGCGAAACCCGTCCACCAAAGTCACCGTGACGGCGACCAGGACGAAAGCCAGCGCTCCCTGCAGGGTCACGAGGAGTCGGCTGGCGCGACGCTGCTGACGGCTGAGAGCACCGCTGCGGCCGCCGGCGCGCAGCACCTCGGAGGCCGAGGCGTGGGATAGGCGCCAGGCCGGCAGAGCGCCCGAAGCGAGCGCCGTAAGGCAAGCGATTCCGACAAGGAAGGCGAGGGTCGAGGTGTCGATCTCGAGCACTCGCCAGGTCGGCAGATCGAAGCGCACGAGGCGCGACAGAACGCGCAGCCCGAGATCGGCCAAGCCCAGCCCGAGGACGGCGCCGGCAGAACAGAGCAGGATCCCGTCGGCCAGGATCTGGAGTGACAGGCGCAGGCGTGAGGCGCCGAGGGCAGCGCGCAGCGCCAGCTCGGCCTCGCGCGGCAGGGCCCTGGTCAGGAGCAGGTTCGAGGTCACCACACAGCCGATCGCCAGCAGGGTGGCCACGCCGAAACCGAGGATCCAAAGGTAGGCGCTCAGATCGCCGGTATACATGGCCTCGAGCGGCATTAGCCGGAGCTCGACACTTCGATTGGTGTCGGGATGATCCTCCGCCAGGTGGTTCGACAAGCTGGCCAGGCCCACGCGCGCACCCTCGAGGCCGACGCCGGGGGCCAGTCGCGCCACGCCGAGCACCACCCGAGCCGACCGGTCTTCCAGATTAGGGTTGCGCTCGTTGATGTAGATCGAGCGGTAGAGGTCGGTTCGAATCGGAAAGTCGAAGCCCGCCGGCAGGACGCCAAAGACGCGATAGTTGGGTGCGCCGTCCAGGGTCAGCACTTGATCGAGCCGCTCGGCGTCGCCGCCGAGCTGAGCGCGGTAGAGGCGCTGACTCATGACGATGCCGAAGCTGCGCTCGAGATCGAACGCGGCGGGGAACGACGACCCGATCGCCGGCGCCACCCCGAGCACCGAGAACAGATTGTGCGTCACCAGGGTCGCCGGCGCCTGCACCGGCGACCCGTCGCCGCCCATGGTGTAGCCGCCACGGGGTGGCTTGTAGGCCGCGATATCGGCGAAGAGATCGGTGCGCTCCTCGATATCGCGCAGCTCACGCATCGACAGCTCGCCACGGACGCCGCCTTGCCGGGCCTCCAACAAGACCAGTCGATCGGGCTCGGCAAAGGGCAGCGGATCGAGCAACAGCGCATCGACCAGGGTGAAGACCAAGGCGGTGGCCCCCATCGTCAGGCCCAGGATGGCTACCACCAGGAGCGCGGACAGGGGCTCGCGCCAAAGCCGGCGCACGGGGGCCAGCATCCCGGTCGACAAGGCGCTCACGAGGCCACCGCCAGTCTGCTGAGACGCCTTCGGGCGACAGTGAGGGCCAACAGCGAGGGCAGTGCCAGACCGAGGACGGCGCCAGCAAAGCGCCGCCGAGAGACCGCCGGTTCGGCAAAGGTGAAATGCGGCAGCTGGTCGTAGTCCGCCGGCTCGAGGCGCTGGCCACGGAAGATGCGAGGCGCCAGCAGCGCGTGCCAATCGGCGAGGAAAGCACGGGCCTGGGTGCCAAAGCCACGGTGTCGGGCCAGGCCTGAGCCGGCAATTTCGATCAGAGCCTCTTGGGCCAGCACCGCGGGCGAGGCGAAGCGCCAACGCTCGACCAGCGCTTGCTGATAGGTCAAGCGCTGCTCGAAGTCCGCCGCCAGGGGCTCGAGCCGCGCCTCGACGGTGCGCTCGGAGGCGTAGAAGGCGGGCATAAAACCGCCCTGCTGACCGTTGGTCGCGAGCTCGGGGTGCTCGTGGTAGTACTGCGCCAACAGTTCGGCGCTAGCCTTCGACGCTTCGCTCGTCGCTGCCCGCATGGCGGTGACGTAGGCTAGGCGCGAGGGCACTGGGCTCGCGGTCCGAACGCCGATGTCGAGCAGACCCGGCAGCACCACCACCAGCACCAGCCAGATCGCGGCCGAGATCGCCGCGCAGGTCTCCGGCCGGCGGGCGAAAGCCGCAACCAGCGCACAAACAGCGAGCCAGAAGACGCCGTAGAGCCAGGCGACAGCCAGCCAGCCAGCCAGCCGCGGCCAGGCGGTGAGCGGTAGGCCCGCGGCGATCGCACCGACGGCGACAACGAGCACCAGAAAGGCGCTCAGCGGCAGGAGCCGCGCCAGCAGCTTGGCGGCGAGTAGCTGCGGCAAGCTGACCGGCTGCATCAGGACCAGGGCCAGCCGACCACCCTCCCGATCCGCCGCGAGCACGTCATAGGACAGTGCCAGGACGAAGAGGGGCAAGAGGTAGAGCACCACGAAGGCCAGGTCGAAACGCCCGACCAGAAGGCTCAGGGGGCTCTCGAGCTGGTAACGACCGAAGAGCGTGTCGGGGCGCCTCCAGATCGAGATCTCGGCCCGCTCCGGCAGCAGGTCGGCAAGGCCGACCGAGAAGGCAGCGAGGGGACCAGGCGGCAGAGCGGCGAAGGTCCTGGCGCCGCTCACCTGGCCGGCGGTCTCGTCGGCCTCGGCCGCCGCCTGCTGGGCGGCGAGCCGGGTGGCGACCTCGTCCAGAGTGGCGGCGGTCTCGGTGCGGCGCTCGGTCTGCCAGGCCAGGCCGCCAGCCAGGGCGTAGATCGCCGCAATGAGCAGGAGGCCGCCGGCCCACCAGCTGACCGGCGAGCGTCGCATCAGGGTCCATTCGTGCCGCACGACCGTC
>JBCCGX010001062.1:0-3712 GCA_039029035.1 Acidobacteriota bacterium
CACCGCGAGTCCCTTGCGACCGAGCTGCTCGATCTCGGCCACCACCGCTGCGGCTTCGTCGGCGCGCGAGTGGTAGGTGAGGCAGATGTCGTAGCCCCGCTGGGCTGCCAGGCGGGCGGTCGCAGCGCCGATGCCTCGGCTTCCCCCGGTGATGATCACGACTTTGGCCAACGCTTCACCTCGAACTGAGATTAGCACCCTCATCGATGTCCCGGTAGCCGAGCCTCACGGTTGCCTATCACGGTAACCAAAAGCCTGCCAGCGGCCAATCCATGGATGCCTGCCCTCACCCCGAGCCATCCACCCGCTACCAGGACCCGACCATGCGACCACTCTACCGCCCGCTACTTACGCTCTTCGTCCTGGGACTCGGCCTCTTGGCCGTCCCGCCCTCGGTCGCCCAGAAGTCGGCCGAGCAGCTTTCCGCCGCCCTCGAGCGTGCCCTGGAGAAGTCCGACTACGCGGTCAAGCGCCGTGCCGCCAAGCTGCGCGATGTCTCCGATCCCGACTGGGGCGGCTTCCCCGGTCGCCGTAGCCTCGACGACTGGCGCCAAGCCTTGACCGCCGAGCAGTTCGCAGCGACCCGCGAAAAAGTCGTCGACGAGCCTTTCGCCGGTCAGTTCGTCGAGCACCAGGCCGACGGCACCTTTCACTGCACCTGCGGCAACCCCCTCTTCCACTCCCACCACAAGACCGCGTCGACCACCGGCTATCCGACCTTCCGCCAGGCCAGCAGCCCGGAAGCTGTCGCCACGGACCTGCACTCCGAGTGGAGCCAAGAGAACGATCAGATCGAGCTGGTCTGCAGCATGTGTGGGGCCCACCTGGGCCATGTCCATCCCGGCGAATCGCCGGAGGACGAGCTCAGCTTCCGGGTCAACTCGACCGCTCTCGTCTTCCGACCCAGCGCCGACGCAGCAACGGGTGAGTAGTCGTTTGTCGCTCCGCACCTCGGCGACCCGATCTTCGCCTACCTGCTAGGTCGGGCTCTGGCTGTCGTCCCGCCCGAGCGCTTCTTCGGCCTCCGCGGATCGGCAACCGAGTCAGGGGGCTCTCTTCTTCAGGCCAGGGTAATCCGGCGTTCTTCCATAGGGATCGCAGCCTGCCTTGCTCCAGGGGCGCCGCCTGTTGGTAGAACACCAAGAAGTTGCTGGCGTTCTTCTCAGCTCCTATGGGATCGTTACGTCTTACAAACGCCAAGATGCGCTTGAGTAGCCAGCTGCCGGCCGCCTCATACTGCTGGCGCAAACCTGCAAGGATGGCCAAATGGCCGTACGTGACCGCCGCACCCTGTTCGTTACCCAGCTTTTCCTCGATGTGTAAGGATTTGAGGTACCAGTGCTCTGCTTTGCTGAAGTCTCGACGTTCTTGCGCGAGTCGGGCGAGTTGGCAATAGGTTGTCGCCGCGCCGCGCTCGTTGCCCAGCTCTTTCTTGATCCGCAGGGATCGCAGGTGCCACTGTTCGGCTCGGTCGAAATCTCGACGCTCTTGCGCGATGCTGGCTAACTGATGGTAAGTAATTGCCGCGCCGTGCTCGTGGCCAAGATTTGCCTTGATTTGCAAGGGGAGAGTTCCATTGCTCAATTGTGTCGGGGTGCGGGCTTCTTGCTCTTGCGGGAGTCGTGCGATGCAAGCCCGGCGATCTGGAATTGACTTTATGGCTGCCCGGCAGGCAAGTTGGTAAATCGGCGTTAAAAAAGGGTTAAACGGCAGCCGTTTCGCCTCGCTCGAGATGCACCGCAAGCTCCGCGGCAAATTCCGCTGCTTTGTTGCCGTAGCTCACTTCCAAGGCTTCCCCGATCCTGCGGTGCAATTGGATGCGCTTGGCGGCCGCCAAGCGGAGGTACAGCACTTTTTGGTAGAGCGAGTGCGTGAACTGGTAGCGGGCAGCGCGCCGGCGCTCCCGACCGGCCTCGCGCCGGCTCGAACGGAGGAACTGCTGGCGCCTGGCCAAGGCCTCGTAGTGCTCCTCGATCTCGACGACATCCTGTTCGATCGCGGTCGCCACCACCAGTGCGGAGAACTTCACTCCCGCGACGCTCGCAACTTCTAAGAGCCTCTGGTCCTCACTGCTCAGTGCTTCCAACTGGGCCTCGACGACCTGGCCCAGGTTGCTCCCGAGGGTCGCCTCCTCGGCTCCGGAAGCTAGCTGCCACTGGCTGCCTTCTTGGGTTAGGGTGCCTCGGTTCAGCAGGTCTTCGACCATCGTGACGAGAAACAGCGGGTTGCCCCCAGTGATCTTGTGGCAGCGTTCCGCCAGGTCCGTTGCCGTTTCGCCCCCGGGCAGCGTCTCTTCCAGATGGCCTTGCACGGCAGCCCAGCTCAGGCCCTGAAGTGGTAGGTCGACACATTGATTGCGGTTCCGCAGGAGCTGGTGTGCCGTCTTCAGGTGTCGGTTCGTCGGTTCGGGTGGGTAACGATAGGTGGCGATCAACATGAGGCGGGCCTGACCGCGACGAGCCGCCAGGGCCGACACCAGATCGATAGTGGAATGATCGCTCCAATGGAGGTCCTCCAAGACCAGGATCAGAGGCGTTTCGGCGGAGAAAGCGGCAAGCGCTGCACCGATCTCGCGCAGCATCCTTTCGGGCCTCCATCCTGTCGGGGACCGACGCAGTGCCTCGTAGTCAGCTGGTTCGAGCAGCGAGGGCATCTGCGCCAGCCAGGTCGGGGCATACCGTTCGAGGTGCCGGATCAGGCGCTCGTTACCGGATCTCTGGCCGATCTCAGTCAGAACTTCCAGCATGGGTCGAAAGGCCTCCGCCTTGCCCTGGAGCTCTTGGCATTGCCCGTAGGCCATGCAAACCTCTGTGACTCTGGCGGCTCGTACCAGGAAGTGCTCTACAAGCGCCGTCTTGCCGATCCCCTGCTCGCCGCTGATGAAGACCGCCTGGTGGTCACCGCGAAGTACTTTTTCGCAGCAAGCGTGCAGCCGGGAAAGCTCCATTTGCCGTCCCGCAAGGGTCTCCGGGATTTGCGCCCCAGTGACCGCTACCCGGTCCCCCGATGTGTCGGCCTCGGTGATCGGGCCGATGAGTCGATATCCGCGCCGATGCAAGGTCTCGATGAAACGCGGCGCCTTGGGGTCATCATCGAGCACCTTGCGTATCTCGCGGATACTCACCTTGAGCACGGTGTCATCCACGTATCTGTCGGACCACACCGCGTCGAGCAAGAACGCCTTGGTGACCAATTGGCCTGCGTGCTGCACCAGACAGCGAAGGACTTCGAACGTCTTGGGTCGCAGAGCGAGCTCCTGCGAGCCTCGGAGGAGCAGTTGATTACAGATATCCAATCGAAAAGACCGAGATCCTCCAGGTGGCATTTGTGACCTCCAGATCCTGTGGCCAAGCGAATCTCAGCCGTCCGCCGGCTTCATTCCTCCTCAGCTAAATCAGCACTTCGTTTGAAGTGAGTGGCGTCAGGTCGGTGACATCTCCAGGCGAGAAGACAAGGAGTCGTCATTGATACATCGCGCTTTTTGGCGCTCGAATGACCACCGGTCTGGCGCCCCAGCGGTAGGACGAGGGGATCTGGGGGGCTTTCGTCAGTCGCCGACTCGCTGGGCTGCGAGGATCGGCCGGCCGCGGTGCATCGTGAGCCCCACAGCGCGACCTTCGGCCACCGCGAAGCGCACCGTCACGTGGGGCGCGCCGCTGGGGCTGAACACGTGCTCGCCCGTGCGGTGCAGCATGCGGTGGGTGCCACCGAC
>JBCCGX010001063.1:0-3710 GCA_039029035.1 Acidobacteriota bacterium
AACGAAGGTGCCGACGACGAGGCTCTGTGGGGCGAAGGATCTTGGGCGCTGGCGGCAGTCCTGGCCGAAGCGATCCGCCGCGGTGGGCTCAGCTTGCCGATGACCGAGGTCGATCTGGCAGAGCTCCGCTGCCGGCCCTACGGTGGCCGCCGAAGCGCGCCTTTCGATTACCCACTCGAAGCGCGACTACCCAATACCCGCAGCCTGGACTTCGCGGCCTGTGGCTTCGCCCCCCTGACGGCCGAAAAAGGTCAGGCCAGCGCCAGCTTCGCCTATCTCCCGTGCTTCCACCGCGCCCGGCGCTACACCACGAACGAGGCGACGCGCGCCAGCTATCAGGCCGCGACGCTACCCTACCAGCTCTTCGCGGCCCTCGCTTCACGCGAGCTGCAAGAGGCCGGCGAGACGATCAGAAATGGTCTCTCCGAAGACGATATCGCCGAGCATTTCCAGCAACGCTTCCGGGCGTTTCTCGATCTGCCGGACGCCGCGGCCGGCAATCCCGAGGTGACTGACACCCCTGAGGTCACCCAAACCCCTGATGTCATAGCGACGGACGAGGCCGACGCCACGAACGATGAGGTCACCGAGCCGATCGGTATCGCCGAACCAGTCAGTATCGAAGTCGCCGACGATCCGGAGAATGCCCACTATCGCCTCGTGACCGTCAGGTTGCAGCCTCGCTTCGAGGTTTGCGGTGGCAAGGTCGACCTCGTGTTGGGCACGCAAGTGTCCCACTGAGGCCCCAACGAGAAAGCTGGACCACAGAAGCCCGACTAGCAACGCACCCACAAGAATGTCCCACCAAGAAATGTCCGACTGAGAATTGATCGACCGATGGCTTCGGCAGACCAAGAGAATCCAGCGACTCCCCGCGACACCGTCCCCTTACTACCCCTGACGGACGCTCCGTTCACGGTCCATCTCCTCCGTAGCGAGCGGGCTGGCGATATCGACCTTTTCGTCCGCGTCGGCGTCGCAACCGTCGGCCAGCGAACCTACCTGGCCGAGCTACGGAGCTCTGCCGGTATCGTTCTGAAGACCCTGGTCCTCCGCCTACCGGAGTTGTGCTCCGCCATTGGCGACGATCGGGCCCTCGGCCAGACGGACCGTGAATGGCAGCAGCGAGTCGCGGCGATCGAGCGCTTCGGCAAGGCGTCGGAATGTTTCCCGCCCCTCGTCCTACCGGCCTCGCCGACCGACGACGCCTGCTTGCCGCCGATGATCTACTGCACCCAGCAGCGCCGTTTCTTCACCATCCCATGCCCGGAGACGCTGGAGCCCCTGGCGACCTGTCGGGACGACAAATTGCTCCGCGATCGCGACCTCCCGCTCTATACCGAGAGCTCGAAGGCGCTGCTCTACAACCCGGCAGCGGTCGACGGTGACGATCCGGTGCGTCTCTACCTGGCCAGCGAAGAGGTGCCGGAGGACCTCGCGCAAAAGGGCGTCCTCGGCCTGGGCGAGCTGCGCAGCGCCCTCGCCAGCACCCTGAGCGAGCGCAACGGCGAAGCGTCGGAGGATGCTCCCCTTCTGCCCGCCACCGACGAGCCCTGGTCAGTGCTCACCGACCGCGACACGCCTTACGCGCTGACGCCCTTCTACGCTCATGACTTCGACAGCTTCGCCGATTTCCTCGGTGGCCGGCCGACCGACGGGCTGAAGGAAGCCGAAGGCCAGGGCTACCTGTTCGCCCGCGAAGGCAGCGGCCTCGACGCCATGGAGATCATGCTACTCAAGCTGGTGTGCTTCTCCCAGGTCGTCAACGCGCTGCTGCGTTACTACGACGCCATGGAGCCTCATCTCGACCTCCATCCCGGCCATCTCGTGGTCGACACCGTACCTCTCGGCGAAGACTTGCCCCATCGCTGGGGTTTCCAGGTCAAACTGCTCGGCCTGTCTTCGGCCAGCCCCCGACAGCTGCCGTCCCAGACCCAGGTCATGATGCCGCCGCTGGCAGCCCAGGTGCCCTATTGCTCGCCGCGAGTCCAGGATGCCTGCCTGGCCCGTGAGAGACACGGCGAATTCACCATCGATCGCTTCCACCCCTTCGAGGACGAAGCCGATCGATGGGAGATCCAGGGGCGATTGCGCGATCCCAACGGCATCCTGCCCTTGCCCAGCCCGCACGACCGCCTGGTCCTGGAATGGCCCGAGGCTTTGCTCGGGCAAGTCGGCCCGGTGCTGGCACGCGCCGAGTCCGCCAGCCGACAAGGCGGCGACCTGAACGTCCTGGTGGGGCCGGTCCGGCTCGACCCAGAGATCAAGCAACAACTGGAACACTCCCGGGGCCGCGTCACCCCCAAGGTGCGGTATCGAGTCTATCTGCGCCTCGGCATCGCCGAAGACATCTACTCTCTCGGCGTTCTGCTGCTGCGCTTGCTTCTGGTCAACGATCAGCAGGATCTCGGCAGTCTCGAGCCGCTGATCCAACGCATCCCCGTTGCGACCGGTAACGACGATACGATCCTGAACAGCGGCGACCTGCTCTCCGCGATCCGCGACTACCCCACGGTGCTCGCTTCCGGCAACATTTTCTACCAGCGTGAAGATCGGGAGGCCAACCGCCCCAACTCCCTGCCAGACGAACTCTGGCAACAGGCTTTGGATCTGGCGTGGCAGCTCGTCGGCCGCACCGACTTCGGCATCGAATCCCAAGACGACGATCGCGAGAAACAGCCTTCGGTCTACCTGCAGGAGATCGACAAGCGCGTCCACAGCATGCTGAGTCAGCTGCGCCTGGTGCTCTTCCGCCGCCAGCCGATGCACTACGAGATCCAATCGTTGATTGCCGAGGTCCTGTCATCGGAGGTCAGCGAGCCATGACACCCGCCCGCATCGCGTTCTGTGTTGTTCTCCAACTGCTCTTCGGCTGGATACCAACCGTCGCTTCGGCCCAGAGCTGGTGGTCCGGACCCGAGCGAGGCGGGTGCTTCGGCGGCCGCGAGTGTGATCGACGAGGTTATCTGGAGGTCCGCCTGGAAGATGCTCCGGTGCTGTCGATACGCTTCTCGGCCCATGACGGAGTGGGCCCGCGGCAAGATGGACGTTTGCGCATCCGCATCGACGACACCGTCCTCGAGCGCGACCTGAGCCTCGAGCGCTACAACCGCAGCTTCACCGTCGACGGCGACCGGCGCCGCGGCCGGTATCTGATTTTCGAAGCCTTGACCGACGATGAGGTTTCAGTCGAAGACATCGAAATCGAATATGCCGATCGTGATCGTCGCGGCGCGCCACCCAGGACCCGCGCCAGCGACCGCCACTCGGAGGACTGGCAGGCAGCGGGCGGCGGCTGGTCACGCTACCGGATGCGGGAGACGTGCATTGGCGGTTCGCGCTGCTCCGACCACAGATTAGAGGTTCGGTTGCTCGACGAGCCAGTGCTGGCGGTTCGTTTCTTCGCCCACGACAATGTCGGTCAGCGACGCAAAGGTCGCCTGCGCGTGACACTCGATCACGACGTGCTGGCCTCCGGCCTGAACGTCGAGAAACATGGCCGCACCTACACCCTCGACGCCAGAGGTCAATATGCCCGCTTTCTCGTCATCGAGCCCGACTCCGATGACGAAGTCGTCGTCGAAAGCCTGGAAGTCGAGTACTCGGGAACGCGGCAACCGCCGCGCCAAAGCCAGCCGCCACTGCGGCGGCGCGAGTTCCGCAGCCTGCCCTACGACGCGAAGCACTGTATCGGCGGCCGCGAGTGTGGC
>JBCCGX010001064.1:0-3706 GCA_039029035.1 Acidobacteriota bacterium
GGCACCGGCAACCGCCTGTCGAGAACCCTTGGCGCGGTGCCAGCCGAGCCCGGCAGCACGGGCAGTGGGGCCGGTGCGTCAGTGGAGATCACCGACCCCGTCCTCGCCGAGGAGTACCTTTACGACGAGGCGAGCAACCGCTTGCTGGAAGTGACCTTCCGCGAGGAAGGCGCGATCACCGCTACGCTCGCCTTGGACTACACCTCGGACGGCAACGTCACCGCGGAGCGCGTGGCCGAGTCCCTGCGCAGCCTGGGCTACGACGCCCGCGGCCGCCTGGCCGAGGTCTTCGAGGATGGTCGGTCCGTCGCACGCTACACCTACGATGCCTTCGGTCGGCGCGCCACGAAGACCGGGCTGCAGACGGTCGAGGCCCAACGTCGCTACCTCTACGACGAGCGCGGGCGCTTGATCGCCGAGGTGCAGGACGACGGCTCCATAGCCCGCGAGCTGATCTACCTCGGTGACTTGCAGGTCGCGGTGGTGATTCCGCCGGGATCGACAGGGACCGGTGGCGCCGGCGCCGCGAGCGAGCAAGAGGTGGACAACCTGTCTCCGGACTTTGCCGCCTCCTCGGCCTGGGCCGCCTCCCAGGCTCAACCGGGCTTTGCCGGCTTCAACTATCGGTTCACCGCTACCAACGGCTCGATCGTGCTCGACAATCTGTTGGCCTTCGTGCCCGGTGAGACCCGGGTCGAGATCGTCGGCAGCTGGCCGACCTCGTCACGTAACGCCGGCTTCCTGTTCGAGAACTACGCCGCCAAGCTCGCCGGCGACGGCTCGGCCTTCGTTCGCTGGTCCCTGGGGGAAGAGCCGGCCGGCCAATACCGGGTGCGGGTCAACTACACCTCGAACCCGGAGCTGCGGGCATCCGACGCGCCCTACACCGTCACCCACCTCGACGCGGCGGGCCAACCGGCCTCGACTACCGTTAGGGTCGATCAGCGCACCGGCGGCGGGACGCTGGTGGACCTCGGGGTCTACTCCCTGGACTCGACGTCGTCAGTGACCCTCACCGACGCCGCCGACGGGCCGGTGGTGGCGGATGCGGTGGTCTTCGAGCCCGTGGAGCCGATCGCCGACCCGGCGACGTGGACTTTCACCGTCGCCGAGGGCGGGCGTCAGGATCTCTACGCCTCCTGGTCGACGTCGACCCACAACACGCCCGCGGCACGCTACAGCGTGACCCGGACGACAGCGGCCGGCATCGACACCACGGTCAGCGTCGAAGTCGATCAGAGCGAGTCCTCCGACGGATTCGCCACTCTGAAGAGCCTCGACGCCGCGGCCGGAGATCAGATCGTCGTCGAGCTCAGCAACCTCGGCCCGGCCTTGTTCGTCGTCGCCGACGCCGTTCGGTTGGTGACCGGCGAAAGTACGGCAGGCGACAGCGAAGCCGAGGGTCTGTTCTTCGTCCATGGTGATCACCTGGACACCCCCCAGGTCCTCACCGACAGCGAAGGTGCGGAGGCCTGGCGCGGCATCCACCAGCCCTTCGGGCGGACCACCGTCCTGGTCGATCGCCTGACCCACGACGAACGCTTCGCCGGTCAGCTGGAAGATGCGGAAACCGGTCTGTTCTACAACGGCTTCCGCTCCACCTACGACCCGGATCTGGGGCGCTACCTGGAAGGTGATCCGATCGGCCTCGCCGGCGGCATCAACCCCTACGTCTATGTCGAGAACAATCCGTTGAGCCTGGTGGACCCAGACGGTCTCGCTCCACGCGTCCGAATCTCGAGCGGGAAGGATAACGAGATCACGAGGAAGCTGCTCGAGAAACTGAAGAAGGAAGCGCCGAAGGGCTGCAATGTATCGATCCTCGGTGTGAACTTTTCTCCAAAGTATGCCATGGCGATCCAGGCGGGAGTTGGTGAAGGCATCGCCAGTGGCGCCGAGTGCGATCTGACCCCGATCTTCAACAAAGGAGACGCCTGCGACGTTGTTCGAGCGCAGGCCTTCGAAGAAACTTTCAACATCGCCGGGCAGCGTTACAACTGCTGCACGGCGAAGCGTAAGAAAGTCAAGGGTGGGGGCTTCGGCTTCGAGTGTGCGGAGGATCCGCTGGCAGGGCTACCGGATTCGGCAGTTTGTAACGCCGTCTGAGTGCGAGCCTGTTGAAGTCCCTGCCGGGCAACGGTCGACGCCGTTGCCCGGCTTTGGTGTCTTTCAGGGCTTCTCGGGCGGTTCGGGGTCAGGCCGGTATGTCTTCAACGGCAATGCGATGTAGCCGTCCCCGTGTGCTCAAGTACCTCGCAGCGCATAACTCGGCAAACTCTCGAATGTGAGGGCCACCGAAGAATCCATCTTTGTCCAAAGCCATCAACATCACAAACATTGGGCCTGGGGAATCAGGAAACGTAACGGCGAGACCATCTCTCCCCAGATCTACGATCGGTATTCCTTTGGAACCCTCGATAGACCCGGTACTAGGAAACGAGAACACAGATGGCCGGCCTTCGCCGTGCACCGCGACCAGGAGCAACTTCAACTCCGCAGCTCAATGGAACGGATCGCCCCAAGTCGACTCTTGCAGAGTGATGTCGTTCACGAACCCTTCGGCAGTCCGCTCCCTGACGTTGGAGGCCGGAAGGGCAGCAGGAATGAGGGTAAGCAGTAGACACGCGATTGGAATCATCACATCGCTACCTCCTACTTTGGCGTACAGGACCGCTGTAGGTCTTCCGCCATGATCCGGTGCGGATGGTCCTCGGCAAACGACTGGCGTCGAATCGCAAGAGCTTCGCGCAAGGGTGCCTCGGCGGCGCCTGGATCGCTGCGATCGCAGTGCAGGCGAGCGAGCTCGAGCAGGGGGTAGGAGAGGCGGAAGTCGCCTTCGGGCAGGATGCGACGCTGGATTGCCAGGGTCTCGTCGAAAAGGGGTAGGGCCTCCTGCTGACGATCGTTCTCGGCGTAGAGGGTGGCGAGGCGGAAGAGGATGAGGGTGACGTCGGGGTGCTCGTCGCCGAACAGACGGCGGCTCAGGTCCAGAGCTTGGAGAAACAGCGCCTCGGCATCCTCGATCTGTCCCACTGCGGCGAGGGATCGGGCGAGGTTGGTTCGGTTGACCGCCACCAGGGGGTGCTCGGCGCCGAGCAGTTTCTCGTTCATTGCCAGAGCCTGGCGCAAGGACCGAGCGGATTCCTGCCACTGCTCCATGGCCTGCAGCGACGTCCCCAGGTTGTTGAGGCTGACGGCGATATCCGGATGCTCGTCGCCGAAGAGCCGTTGTCGTAGCTCCAGGACCTGGCGGAAGAGGGGTATCGCGGGCTCGGTCTTGCCCTGCGCCCGCAGCACGACGGCCAGGTTGTTGAGGCTCTCCGCCACCTCCGGGTGGGTCTCCCCGAGCTGCGCACGGCGTTGCTCGAGCACCTGGCGGAACAAGGCCTCGGCGCTTTGCCAGCGGCTCTGCCGGTAGTAGAGCTCCGCCAGCTGGTTGCGGGTCTCGGCGACTTGCCGATGGTCGTCGCCAAGGAGTTGGCGGCGCAAGGCCAGGGCCTCGCCGAGGTGGGCCTCGGCGTCTTCGGTGCGCTCCGCCGCAGCCAGCACCATAGCTAGCTGGTGGAGCGTGGTGGCGACGTCGACGTGCTCGTCGCCGAGCTGCTGGCGCTGACTCTCGAGAGCCCGGCGCAGGAGGTCCTCGGCGGTGTCCCATTGGCCTTTCTCGAACTCGATCTCGGCTACTCGGGTCAGGTTGCGCGCCACC
>JBCCGX010001065.1:0-3702 GCA_039029035.1 Acidobacteriota bacterium
GTGATCCGCTCCGAGTCGCTGCGCTCGGTCCCGGTGCGCCTGCGCCACGGCCATCGCTCACGCCAGGTGGCGATCATGGGCTTGCAGCACGCGCCGCAGCTCAATCGGGTGATCGATGCCTCGTTGCAACCCGTCGACCTGCCGACGGAGGGGTTGGTGCTGTCGGCCAAGCTAGCCGAGCTGTTGGTTGTCGCGCCGGGCGATACGGTGCAGCTCGAGGTGTTGGAGGGCGCGCGGCCGGTGCGTCAGGCGATGGTCACGGCCCTGGTCGACGAGTACATGGGCATGTCGGTCTACATGGAGGACGCCGCGCTGCATCGACTGATGCGCGAGGGACGTAACCTTTCCGGCGCCTTTCTGCAGGTCGATTCGGGCCAGGTCGACGAGCTCTACCGGCGGCTCAAGGCGATTCCGGCGGTGGCCGGTGTGGCGCTCAAGCGGGCGGCGATCGACAGCTTTCGCAAGACGATGGACGAGTCGATGGGAGTGATGATCTTCTTCAACGTGCTCTTCGCCGGGATCATCGCTTTCGGGGTGGTCTACAACGCCGCCCGTGTCTCCCTCTCCGAGCGCGCCCGCGAGCTCGCCAGCTTACGGGTCTTGGGGCTCACGCGCGGCGAGATCTCGTTCATTCTACTCGCCGAGTTGGCCACCGTGACCCTGATCGCGGTGCCGATCGGCCTGCTGCTGGGTTATGGCCTGGCAGCGCTCACCGTGACCGCCTACGACACCGAGGTCTATCGCTTCCCGCTGGTGGTTTCGGCGCGCACCATGGGGTTCTCGGCCCTCACTGTGTTGCTGGCCGCCATGCTCTCCGGCCTGGTGGTGCGGCGCAAGCTCGACTCCCTCGATCTGGTGGAAGTGCTCAAGACCAAGGAATAGATGACGTTCCAGTAGGGTGCGCACCGGTGTGCGGAGCGCACCCTCCAATCCAACCAAGGGATCTTCGCCCATGACCGCTGCAAACAAGAAAACCTTCAAGCGTCGCCTCATCGTTTGGGGCGGCAGCCTGGCGATCATTCTGCTGATCGCATTCTCCCTCAAGCCCCAGCCGGAACCGGCGGACTTCGCCCCGATCGAAACCGGTTCACTGCAGGTCACCATCGACGAAGAAGGCGAGACCCGGGTGCGGGATCGCTACGTGGTCTCGGCGCCCCTGGCCGGCCGTGTGCTGCGTATCGAGCTCGAGCCCGGTGACGCGGTGACGGCGGGCGAGACGGTTCTGGCGACCTTCCAGCCCACCGCCCCGGTACTGCTCGACGCGCGCAGCCGGGCCGAGGCCCAGGCACGGGTCAAGGCGGCCCAGGCGGCCATCGGCCGCGCGCGGGCGGATCAAGAGCGCGCCGAGGCCGAGCTGCGCTATGCCGAGGCCGAGCTGGTGCGCTACGGCAAGCTGGCAGCGGAAGAGATCGTCTCCAAGGAGAAGCTCGACCAGGCCGAGCTCGAGCGCGATACCCGCCAGAAGGCGGTCAAGGCGGCGGAGTTCGCCCTGCGTACCGCGGCACACGATCTCGATGTCGCCCGGGCCAGCCTGGTGGAGACCCAGGCGGAAAACGGCGGTGGATCCGCCCAGCGAGGTCGCCAGCCGATCGCCATCCACTCACCGGTCGACGGCACCGTCCTACGCCGCCTGCGCGAGAGCGAGGCGATCGTCCCGGCCGGCGAGGCGCTGCTCGAGGTGGCCGATCCGGCGCAGCTCGAGATCGTCTCGGATTTGCTGTCGACCGACGCGGTGAAGGTGCGGCGCGGCCAGCGAGTCCTGGTCGAGCAGTGGGGCGGCGAGGGTGCCCTGCACGGCACCGTGCGACGGGTCGAGCCCTACGGCTTCACCAAGATCTCGGCCCTCGGGGTCGAAGAACAGCGGGTCAACGTGGTGATCGATTTCGACGACCCGCGCGAAGCCTGGGAAGCCCTGGGCGACGGCTATCGGGTGGAGGTCCGCATCATCACCTGGGAGGAGGATGACATTCTCCGCGCGCCGACCTCCAGCCTCTTCCGCCAAGGCGACGGCTGGGCGGTCTATGCGGTCGAAGCCGGCGTGGCCGTCCAGCGCCAGGTCGAGATCGGCCGTCGCAACGGCTTGCACGCCCAGGTGCTGGATGGCCTGAGCGACGGGCAGACGGTGATCGTCCATCCTTCCGACGCCATCGTCGACGGCGTGCGGGTGGAAGAGCGCGGGATCTGACCGCGCTGCCGCTGCGGAGCTCGGCGCTTTGAGCCGAGCTTCGCTAGCCACCGATCGGGGACGAACTCTTGCCTTTGAGGCAAGTTCTTCGTCGTCGCGCGCTGCCGATTCGAAGCTCGGCAGTTTGAGCCGAGCTTCGCTAGCCACCGAGCGGGGGCGAAGTCTTGCCTTTCGAGGCAAGTTCTTCGTCGTCGCGCGCTGCCGATTCGAAGCTCGGCAGTTTGAGCCGAGCTTCGCTAGAATGAGAGCGCTAAGGAGCTCTCATGACCGTGCGTGATGATCATTTGGAAGGGAAGTACGAGATCCTCGAGAAGCTCGGCGAGGGCGGCATGGGTGCAGTCTACAAAGCCCGCCATCGGCTGCTCGACGAGATCCGGGTGATCAAAGTGATGCGGGCCGGGCTCAAGGGAGACGAGGATCTCGAGAAACGCTTTTTTCAAGAGGCCCGCGTCGCCAGCCGACTGCGCCACCCCAATGTGGCGCAGCTCTTCGACTTCACCCTCGACGACGACGGGACGGCCTACATCGTCATGGAGTTCATCGACGGGCAGACCTTCGAGGAGATCGTCGAGCACCGGGGGCCGATGGAGATCGGGCTGGCGATCGAGCTGGCGCTGCAGTCGTTGCGGGCGATCGAATATCTCCATCGCATGAACTTCGTGCACCGCGACATCGCGCCCGACAACCTGATGTTGACGAAGGACACCGACGGTCGGCCGCTCGTCAAGTTGATCGATCTGGGGATCACGAAATCCATCGCCGGCGATAGTGGCTTGACTGCCACCGGAATGTTCCTCGGCAAGTTCAAGTACACCTCTCCCGAGCAGCTCTCCGCCTCGCCCACCCAGGCGATCGACGGCCGCGCCGATCTGTATTCCTTCGGCGTCGTGCTCTACGAGCTAGTGAGCGGCCAGAGTCCGATCAGCGGGGATACGCCGCCGGCGATGATCGGTGGCCATCTGTTCCGGCCACCGATTCCCTTCGCCGAAACCGATCCCGAGGGCCAGGTACCGCCCGGTCTGCGCAGCTTGATCATGGAAGCGCTGGAGAAAGATCCACAACAGCGCATCCCGAGTGCGGTGGAGTTCTCCCAACGGCTGGTCGGGCTACAGGCCAAATACCCCTATGCCGGGGCCCTGGGAACGGATCTCGTTCAAGTCCCCAAGGAGGCTCGGGCTGATGCCTCGCAAGTTGGGGAGAGCACCCAGCGAAGGCTCGATCGGCACTTTGCGCCGGAACTTGCCGATTCGCCGGAGCAATCCATGGCCGGTGCGGAGGTCTTACCGCAACAGCCTGCCGGGAGCTTCGACTCGACGTCCGGCGCGACTCGCATTCCGGGTGTGGTCCCTGGATCGCCCCCTGCCGGACCCTCTGCGCCCTCGGCGCCGTCTGCGCCAGCGCCATCGACCTCAGCGACGACGGTTTCGGGCGCCTGGCCGGTGTCAGCGAAGCCGCCCTCAGCGGTTTCGTCCCCGGCGAGCGCGAGAGGTCCGCTGCCTTCGCCGGAGACGCCAGGA
>JBCCGX010001066.1:0-3699 GCA_039029035.1 Acidobacteriota bacterium
AAGGCTCGACCTTCTTCTTCGACCTTCCGGTTGCTGGGGAGGCGGCCACAGCCGACACAACACTCACAGCAGCCGCTCCCGTCGCCCGACCTGTCCCCGTCGCGACACCCGCAAACGGTTCCACGACCAAGGAGCCTGCGCCGGGAGACACCGAGCCGCCGCACGCGTCGGGCCGAGACTCCGACTCGGCCATACCGGGCGACGCCACCGTGCTGGTCGTCGACGACGAAGAGATCATCCGCCAGGTGTTGAGTAACCAGCTCGGCACCGAAGGCTTTCACGTCCTCCGCGCGGCGAGCGGTCCGCAGGCCTTGCAGCAGCTCGCCGAGCACTCGGTCGACCTGGTGATCCTCGACGTCATGATGCCGCGGATGTCGGGTTTCGAGGTTTGCGAGAAGCTGCGCCGGAGCTATTCCCTCGAAGAGTTGCCGATCCTCTTTCTCACTGCTAAAAACCGGGCCGAGGATCTGGTGATCGGGCTGACCGCCGGGGCCAACGATTACCTTCCCAAACCGGTCTCGAAGGGCGAGCTGCTGGCTCGCGTCCGCACGCACCTCGCCTTGCTGCGAGTCAATCGCCAACTGGACGGTCTGGTGAGTGAGCGCACGTCCCAGCTGGCCGAGCGCGATCAGCTAATAGGCCAGCGCGAAGAGCTGATCAGCGAACTCGAATCGCGCAATGCCGATCTCGCACGATTCAACTACTCCGTCGCCCACGATCTCAAGAATCCACTGACCACCATTCGTAACTTCGTCGGCCTCTTGGAGACCCATGCCGAGCAAGGCGACCGAGAGGGTTTGCATGACGATCTGAGGCGCATCGATGGGGCCGCCTCGACCCTGCATCACATGGTCGAGCAGCTCGGCGAGTTCTCACGCGTCGACCACCTCGCCATGGCGAGCGACGCGGTCGATCTCGGCGAGCTGGCGCATCAGGCCGTGGCCGACCTCGCACCACTCCTGGCGGAGCGATCCGTGACGATCGAAATCGGCGCCGATCTACCGACGGTCCGCGGCGACCGCGCGCGGCTGCTGCTCGTTGTGCGGCACCTGCTGTCCAACGCGGTCAAGTACCTCGGCGAGGCGACCGAGCCGCGAATCGAGATCGGGTCTCGGCCCGGTGAACCTGACCCGTCGCCAACCTTCTTCGTGCGCGACAACGGCATCGGCATCGAGACGAAGTACCACGAGCGCGTCTTCGGCCTCTTCGAGCGCCTCGATCCAGCCGCCACGCCAGGTACCGGTATCGGCCTGGCCCTGGTTCGGCGCATCGTCGAGGTCCACGGCGGCCGTATCTGGGTCGAATCGCCGGGAGTAGGCCAGGGCTCGACCTTCTGCTTGGTTCTGCCGACCGACTCGCCGGCGTGATCGATCAGCGACCCGCTACGACGGGCGAGGTTGGCCCGTCGCAGCGCAGCCTGGTCTCAGATATCGCAGCCGAAGTAGAGAAAGCCACCATTCCAGCAGGTGTAGCACTCACAGCAGTTGCCGCATTGGCAGCTGGGTGGCGGAGTCGAGCACAGGAAGCTGGCTTCGGCACCGAAGATGGGCTCGTCGGTCGACAGCCAGTGCACCTCGCTCTGCGAGCTTTCTTCCTGCACCGGCTCCGCTACGGCCTCGGCGGCGGGCTCGGTTGTGCTTTCGATCGAGCTCGAGCTCTCGGTCTCGACCGCCACCGGCTGATCGGAGGCTTCCGAATCAGCAAAAGTGCCAGGCGCCAGCAAGGCGAAGACCAGTGCGAAGAACCCAAATCTCGTGATGTTTCTCATGCGCAGACTCCTTCGGTAGTGACTTCTCAGCGGCTGAGGCTCGTGACAAGAATTGATCGATTACATTGAGCTTATCATCTTTCATCGATAACAGCGCAGTGGACATTCTTGGTCGACCTCAGGTCAAGATCCAGTAATATGGTCTTGGCGCATGAGTGATCTGTCTTCTTCACAGCATCGAGGTCTTCAATAAGTGCTCCATGGACAACACAACAAGGCACGCTTCTTCCGGCACTGGCAACACGACTGACACCCACCGAAGCTTCTCTGAATCGCCTCCTCACGAGGAGGATGCAACCCGCACTGTCACCAACGCCGCGGGCGATGTGCCCGATAGGGATCCATCCAGCCTGCAACCGGCCGCCAGTCTGGCGCGTGGTGCCTGTCTGGGGCGGTATGTCGTCCTCCATGCCCTGGGCAGCGGCGGCATGGGCAACGTCTATGCGGCCTACGATCCGGAGCTCGAGCGCCAGGTCGCGCTCAAGATCTTGCGTCGCGAGCCGGCGCGGCGCGAGATCACCGACCGCTGGCTCCAGCGCGAAGCGCAGGCCCTGGCCCGCCTCTCCCATCCCCACGTCGTCTCGGTCTACGACGTCGGCTGGGCGGAGGGGCGTCTGTTCATTGCCATGGAGCTAATCATCGGAAGGACCCTGGCCGCCTGGCTGGCGGGTGCCGAGCCTTCGACACCGGAGATCCTTCGGATCTTTCGGCAGGCCGGGGAAGGCCTTGCCGCGGCCCACCAAATCGGCCTGGTGCACCGCGATTTCAAGCCGAGTAACGTCATGCTGGCGGACGACGGGCGGGCTCGGGTTCTCGACTTCGGCCTAGCGACCGAAGCCCGACCCGTATGCGGCGCTACTCCGGAGCCTGGCGCAAGGACGACGGACGGGGCTAGCGGCGCTGTGCGAGGCACACCGGCCTACATGGCGCCGGAGCAGGCCGAAGGCCGCCAGGGCGACGCGCGGGGCGATCAGTTCTCGTTCTGCGTCGCCCTCTACGAAGCGCTCTATGGCGACCTCCCTTGGACCGGTCATGACCGAGGCGCGCTGCGGGCCGACGCCGAAGCCGAGATTCGTTTGCGATCAACCTCGGACGGGCGGGTTTCGGCCTGGCTTCGCCGTATCCTGGTTCGTGGCCTGGCGGCAGATCCGGCCCAGCGCTTTGCTTCGATGCGCGAGTTGCTCGATCAACTCGGACGCGATCCCACCGTGACCCGGCGCCGGCGCCTGGTCGCCGTTGCCTGCACGGCAGCCCTCGGCTTCGGCGTCTTCGGCCTGTGGCGCTCGACCGCCGCCGGAGGCACCTTGTGCCAGGGGAGCGAAGATCGCCTGGCCGGCGTCTGGGACGGGGACCGCCGAGCCGAGACACGGACCGCCTTCCTCGCCACCGGCTTACCCTTCGCCGAGGACGCCTGGCACGGCCTGGCCGAGATTCTCGATCGTCGAACCGAGGCCTGGGCCACCATGCACCGTGCCGCCTGCGAGGCGACCCACGTTTACGGCGAGCAATCCGCCAGCCTGCTCGACCGACGCATGGAATGCCTCGACCTGCGCCTGCGCGAAACCTCCGCGCTGGTGGATCTCTTCAGCCGAGCCGACACCACACTGGTCGGCAAGGCCGCTGAGGCCGCCGACGGCCTGACTAGCCTGGCGGGCTGTGCGGACTCGCAAGCCCTCGAGGCGACGCCGGCGCCCCCGCCGACCGATCAGGCGACGACCGTCCGCGCCCTGCGGGACCACCTCGCCGACACCCGTGCGCTCGAGAGTGCGGCGCGCTATGGCGAGGCGCTCGAGCGCAACAAAGAGATCCTCGCCGATGCGCGCCTGGCCGGCTACCCGCCGTTGGTCGGCGAAGCCCTGCTGCAACTGGGACGCGCCGAAGGCCGGCTCGGCAACCCGGCCAAGCTGCGTGAGCACCTCGTTGCGGCGCTG
>JBCCGX010001067.1:0-3699 GCA_039029035.1 Acidobacteriota bacterium
ATCACACCGTTGTCCATATCGTTGCAGTAGCTCGCGATCTCACCTACTGGGGTGACGATTACGACCAGCCCGAGCTGCATCGCCTCGACCACCGACATGGCCATCCCTTCCTGGGAGCTGAGCTGCAGGAAGAAGCGTGCTCCCTTGGCGGCCTGAACGATCTCATCGAAGCTCCGCGGACCGTCGAAGGATACCTGGTGCTCGATGCCCAGGCGCACGACCTGGGCCTCGAGCACGGAGCGCATGCCGCCATCAGGACCGATTAGCCGCAGCTCGGCCTCCGGGTTGCGGCTGGCGATCACGGCAAAGAAGCGGAGGGCTCGCGGCAGGTCCTTCAGCGCTTGCAGCCGGCCCCAGAAGATGAATCGGGGTGCCGGATCCCGAGGCTCGAGGGGCTGGAGGCGACGCATCATGAACGAAACGACGCGGGTGTCGATCCGTTGGGGGCGGTGCAGCCGGCGCAGCGAAGCACCCGAGTCGGCGAACACGCCGTGCGATAGCCGGGCCATCGTCCGGGTCGCCCAAAGGTCGACGAAGTGGGTCGCGCGCTCGGAGTGGAGAAAAAGAACGAATCGACGTTGCGGGCGTAGCAGGCGCAGCGCCAGGAAGGCGCCGAAGGTCCGCCACATCGAGAAGACGACAACCTCGGGGGCGAGTGCGTCGACCGCCCTCAGGGCGGACCGCAGAGCTCCGGGGCCAAGGCTGGACTGGCCCTGGCCGTAGCGGATCCGAGCGTCGTCCCGGTTGGGTGTACGCTGGGTTGTCCCGTCGCTCCTGGCCAGAAACAGAGCGGCGACTTCCTCGCGATCGGACGCTGCCCGGCAGGCGGCCAGCTCCGCGCCGCCGATGCCGTTCTGGGGCAGGATGTGGAGGATTTTGACCATCGAATGAGCGGCGCGTGCGTTTACTGCTTGCCTGATAGCAGGAAATGCCAGAAAGGCACCTGCGGGGAGATGCGGACGGACTCGAAGGTGTCCGCCAGTTGCAGGATTTCCGCCCGGCTGACCCGTTGCTCGATCGGGGTGAAGAAGCGGTCGTACACATCCTGGGCCAGACGCTTGTTCGTCGAGCTCCGATAGCCTTCGAACAGGGGCACGAGGTGTCCCAGGCGAAAGATCTCCATCACGCGACCGAGGGCGATGACGGGAACATAGAGAGTCCAAGTCATGAGCCTGGCCAGCGCGATCCGTGACCCTTCGTGGGTGATCCGGCTCAAGCCGCGCCGGAGACCATCGACGCCGACGAAGGTCAGGCGAAAATGCCATGGCCGATTGTCGAGCGAGTAGTAGAGATAGATCAAGAGCTGCCGGGCGTAGGGTGCGAGGCGACGGGTGAGATCGAGGCAATCCTCTTCCAGGTGGTGGAGCACCCCGAGGCAGAACAGGAAGTCGAAGGCTCCCTCACGGAAGGGGAGCTGCCGCAGGTCGGCTCGGATGAAGATGGCGCGCTGGGCATGCCGCAAGTTTCTTCGCGCCACGAAGATCGCGCGCGAGGCGTCGACCAGCACCAACCTCTGTGTATGCGAGTAGACGTGGTAGCTCCAGCGGCCGATGCCACAACCAAGGTCGAGACAGCGGGCCTCGTCGAGCGCTGCACGGTCGACGAGATCGAAGTAGGCCTCGAACTCCGCCCGGTGCTCCGGCAGGATGTCGGGATAGCTCTCCCACTCGTTGGAGAAGGACCGGATCGTCTTCTCCCCTGCGCTCGAGGCCGCCTCCTCTTCGGCTGGCTCGGAGATGATGATCACGTCGTGCTCGATGCGGTATTGCCGCCCGTCGACCGTGAGAGAGCCTTCCTGCAGCTCGATCGTGGTAGCGCCAAAGAGGTCCTTGAGCTCGTCGAGCTTGTCGGCATAGTAGGCGCCGGTGTCTGGCGTTGCCGCGTCGCTTGCTGTGTGTGACGCCGGGCCAGCTGCGCTCAGGGATTGCATCGGAGATCCTTTACGGCTTGCAAGATGGCTTCGACGGTCAGAGCCCCTCCGGGCCGAACAGCGTCCCAAGCCGTGCGGAAGTGTGACTCGGTCTCGGGCGTTTCCTCGAAACGGCCCAGTAGCTCGCAGACTTGCTGGCGAGATCTGGCCACGAACGGGAAGCTATCGTAGACCGTATCGGCCTGTAACGGAGCAGTGACCACGATCACCGGGAGCCGCCCATGCCGCAACAGGTCGGTGGCTGCGGTCGACGGCGTCGTGGCGACGATGCTGAATTTCGCGGCCTCTTCGTACGGCAGGTCCTCCGGCCATGGCGTGAAGCCGAGGTCGGCCGCCGCTGATCGGAGCTCGGCACGATCCGCGGCGGCGATCAGATCGATCGCCGGATGCGGTCGCCAGACGACCCGGCTCGGGTCTTGGCCGAGGTCTCGAGCAGCGTCCGCAATGGCGTGTAGAACTTCGAGGTCGGGACCGAGGCCGCGGGTGGCATAGGCCGGACTCATCGGATGCGAGTACGCGGTCAGGACCAGCCACCGCCCATCACCAGACGTCGAGGCCGGCATCGGGGAAGCGATGCTGGTCGCTTTCCGGTAGTACCCCCACCGGCGGGCCAACTCGGCGTCGCGACCGGAGGCGAACAGGCCGACATCCGAGTAGGCGGCGAAGTTCCAGCCAAGGCTCAGCCCGTGCACGCAATGGACCGTCGTGGAGCCCTGGGCCTGCATCGCTTGCTCGAGCGCCGTCGTATCGGCGATGCCGGTGTGACCGAAGGCGACGACCTCGGGCGTCAGGCCAGCCTGGCGCCACCAGGCGGCCTGGCTGGCGCCAAGGAAGAAACGGAAAGCCATGGCGATCAGATCGCGCGTCGAGACGGTCACGGGGGTGTCGCGCAGCACGGCGAAGCCGGCGGCGAGTCGCCGCAGGGCGTTGGGCAAGCTCCGGAGTGCCGCGCCGAGGCTCGTCGGCCGCACCAGGGTCATGCCTGGCATCCGGCCGTCCGGATCGAGACGCCGTGCGATGGCCTCGAGGGGTGTCCTGGGCCGGCCGAGGAGGACGAAGACCGGCTCGGTGCCGGGATCGAATCGGGGTGGCAGAAGTTGACGTGTGCGATTGGACCGCTCGCCATGGATGGCGAAGACGAGCCGCTTGTTTGACGGGACGACCCGGGACGAAGGGGCGTAGCGCAACACCAGCGCGAGGTGGATGGCGAAGGCGATGAGCGAGGCACTGAAGAGACGGCAGCCGGCGAGAGCACGCGACCTCGCGACACCACCCACCCTCGCTCCGCCGCGTGCGAGCTCTCTGGCCGTGATGTGGGCGACCGTCGCCGCGTCGTCGACCTGCATCGCCAGCCGGGCTTCCTGTTCTCCCCTCGCGGCTCTCGCCGCGCTGCCCCTCGCGGCTCGGGCCGCATCGACGAGGCGAAAAGCCGCGCCCAGCAGCTCGGGCCGTACCTGCGTCGCCTGCTTGCCGATCTCGAGCTGCCACAGAGGCTCATCGATCCCTTCGATGACCCGCGAGATGGTCGCCTCGACACGGGTGTCCAGGCGACCGTCGTCGACCTCGACCTCGACCTCTGTGCTCGACTCGGGTCGCCGACTCGAGATCCCGACCTGCCACTGCCGAGTGCCCCGGGCTCGTCGGACCTCGACCCAGCTCATGATGCGAGCTTAGCAATGTCGGCGAAAAGGGTCTGCATTCGCTGCCGGCTGTCGGACAGAAAGGCCTCCAGGCGGTCTGCCTCGCCGTCTTCCCACTGTGTGGCGCGA
>JBCCGX010001068.1:0-3696 GCA_039029035.1 Acidobacteriota bacterium
GATCTCACCTCGCAGATCGCCTGGACGGCAGACGGTATCGGCTTCGGCAGTGGTGGCTCTGCCTCGATCTCGACCTTGGCGATCGGTGCGCACACCATCAACGCCTCGGTGACCGATAGCGGTGGGCAGTCGGCCACCGACACCATCACTGTCACGGTGCGCGACGCAGCCGGCGTCGAGGGGCTGGACGAAGATTTCGAAAGCGGTGCTGGGGGATGGACCGCCGAAGGGCTCTGGCACCTGGTATCGAGCTCCGGGTGCTCGCCGGGGTTCAACTCACCCGTCAGCGCCTTCTACTATGGCTCGGACGCCGGCTGTTCGTACGATAGCGGCGCGGCCAACCAGGGGAGCCTGGTATCGCCGCGGATCAGCGGCATCGGCGCGGCTTCGACGCTGAGCTTCGCCTACCGGCGTCAGGTCGAGAGCTTCAATGGCGATTTCGACCGCACCCAGGTCGGCATCTCGATCGACGACGGAGCGACCTTCACCGAGGTCTTCACCCTCAACGCGACTGACCCGTCGCAGAATGCCTGGATCTCGAGTCCGTTCATCTCGTTGACCGCCTTCGCCGGTGAGGCGATTCGGGTGCGCTTTCTCTTCGATACGGTGGACGCCACCGCCAACGGTTTCCTCGGTTGGATGATCGACGACGTGTTGGTGACGGCCGACACTGGCAGCGGTTCGCCACCCACGGTCACCATCAACTCGCCGGCTGACGGCTCGACCTTCGACGAAGGCACCGCTGTGACTTTCGCTGGCACGGCGACCGACCCAGAGGACGGCGACCTTTCGGCGGCCATCCAGTGGTCGGTGAACGGTGGGGCAGTGGCGACGGGGAGCACCTTTACCAGCACCCTGCCGTTGGGGGCGAATGCGGTCAGCGCGAGTGTGACCGACAGCACCGGCCAGGCCGCAAGTGACGCGATCACCGTCAACGTTCAACCGGTGGTCGCCGGTGACTGCCTCTTCGACGCCAGTTTCGCTGCTGGCGCGGACGGTTTCAACTTCATCGACGATCCGCAAACGCCGGCTTATACCGACGGCAGCCTCGGTGCCGGCACGCTGGAGGCCAGCGCCGGTGGGGTTGACGACGCTGACATCACGGACATGATCGCCACCTGGCAACGGACCTGTACTAACGACACCTCGCGCCCGGTGACCCTGACCGTCGAAGCGAGCTTGACTCAGTCGCAGGACTACGAGAGTAATGAGCTCAGTGAGCTACGCTTGCTGGTGAACGGTTCTACGACCGTCCTCGCGACCCTGGTCGGCGACGGCAACGGGCCGCCCGAGCAGACCACGGGCTTACAGACGTTCACTGCCGACGTGAACCTGCCGGCGGGCGCCAACACCCTCGCCGTCGCGTGCTTCAACAACCTGAAGACCTTCAACAACGAGCTCACCACGTGCTCGATCGATCGTGTGGCGGTGGTCGATGCTGGCGGTCCGAGTGGTGGCTGCGCGAACGGCGTCTCCCTACACGAGGCACGGTTCGAGACCGGAACCGATGGTTGGACGACGGATCCGGCGGAGAGCTGTGCTACGGGTACCTTCGTCGTCGGCACCCCCGACGCGGTGAGCAACGGCGGTGTCCAGACGCAGGTCGGTGGGGCCGCGACCGGTAGCGGTGCCTTCTTCACTCAGCCGAACACCGGTGGCGTCGGCACCGACGACGTGGACGCCGGCCAATGCTCGAGTTTGTCGCCGGTCATCGACACGGCGGGCTTCGCCACCGTCGAGATCTCGTTCAACTACTTCCATGGGCAGCGCGATGCCGGTGACGATGCGCTCGACTTCTTCGTCGTCGAGCTGTCGACCGACGGTGGCACGACCTTCCAGCAGGCGCTGGTGTCGTCGGTGGATCAAACGTCGAATGCGGCCTGGACGCCGCTGAGCTCGATGCTACCCGGAGGCTCGACGATCCGTCTCAGGGTGCGGGCCGGGGACGGCGTCGGCGAGACCGATCTGGTCGAGGCTGGACTCGACGACGTCCTGGTCTGCGGTCTGAACTGATCGATCCACCGGCCGGGCTTGAGGACGGCCGGTGCTGTTTGCCTGTCCGTTGGCGCGACGAAGCCATTGGTTTGCTGCGCGCGCAGCGATTTGTCCGCCGGCGGCACAACCAACCGTAGGAGAGAGGTCATGTTCCAGAGTCCCAACTGTCCATCGTTCCGTACTGCTCTGACAGCGGGCATCATCGTCTCGCTGGCGGTCTGCGGTGGCGCCGCAGCTCAGGATGCCGGCGTCTTCGGCGAGCGTGTACCGGGTGCTTACGACGGCGAGCTCAAAGCCTTCGAGGCCCATGCGTTGAGTCAAGAGTTGCTCGCCGCCGAGGACCTGCACAAGGGCAGGCCGGTCGGCTTCGAGATCGAGCTCGATCAAGCCGAAGCCGAGCGCCTGGCCAACGCCCCGACCTCCTCTGGAAGGCTGCTGGTCGGCCTGACCAAGAAGGTTGGCGCGGCGGTCGCCTTCACCGGGCGCGAAAGATTCGCCAAGGCGGCCCGGGCGCACGCCAACGGCCTGCTGCGGGTCTCGAGCGACGGTTTCTTCTGGTCCACCACGGTGCACGCCAAGGGAGCGACGGCCACCCGCCTCCACTTTACCGAGGTCGCCCTGCCGGACGGTGTCGAGCTGTTCATCTACAGCACTGCTGGCGAGGCCTTCGGTCCATACACTGGCAAGGGTGTGCTCGGCACCGGCGACTTCTGGAGCCATACCGTGATCGGTCCGGAAGTCCGGATCCAGCTGCGTTTCGCCGGAGAACAGGTCGCTCGTGTTCTTGCAGCCACCCGTTTGCAGCTCGCCGAGGTCGTCTACCAGGGGCCGAAGTACCTTCCGGCGCAATTTCTCCGCCCTGAGCTGTTCAGCGAGGAGTCAGGCTTCGGCACCAAGGCCTTTTGCTCGTTCAACGCCAGCTGTGTGCAGAATGCGTCCTGCTCTTCGCTGCCGGGGAGTGTCCAGTCAGCGCGTGATGCAGTCGCACACTACGCCTTCGTCAGTGGCGGCAGCTCGTTCATCTGCAGCGGCGGTCTGGTCAACGACACCGACAACAGTACCTTCATCCCTTACTTTCTGACCGCCAACCACTGCGTCAACACGGCCGCAGAGGTGGGCAGCATCGAGGCCTTTTTCCAGTTCTCCACCCCGTGCGGCGGTGCCTGCTTCAATCCCCGCGGCTCGGTGCCGCGGGTGCTCGGCGCCACCTTGCTCGCTGGGAGCTCGGCTACCGACTTCACCCTGACCCGACTCAACGGCAATGCCCCGGGAGGTAGCTTTCTACTCGGCTGGAGCCCCACGGCGGTCGCCTTCTCGAACAACACCCAGCTCAACAGGATCAGCCACCCCAGGGGCGCGCCCCAGGCCTTTTCCCAGCAGCGGGTCACCACGTCGGGCGTCAGCTGCACGACCCTTCCACGCGGTAACTTCATCTACAGCAAGGACACTTTCGGCGCGACCGAAGGCGGCTCGAGCGGCTCACCGATCCTCAACACCAGTGGCCAGATCGTCGGCCAACTGTTCGGTGCCTGCGGCACCAATCTGGGGAACGTCTGCGATGCGGTGAACAACTCCACCGTCGACGGCGCCTTTGCCAGCTACTTCTCGCAAGTCGAGCCGTTCCTGGATCCCAGCAGCGGACCGGATCCCAACTCATGTGAAGATCAGTGCGGCGGTCAGGCGCCTGGCGGTTGCTGGTGC
>JBCCGX010001069.1:0-3693 GCA_039029035.1 Acidobacteriota bacterium
ACGGCAGATTGTGCGGGTAGCGCTGGGCAATGGTGTCGTACAGACCGACGACCATCGGGCACGGCGCGCGGTAGGTGGTGATGAAGTAGGGGGCGTGGAACACCTGGGTACCGAGCTGGCGCATCTGTTTGGGCAGCACCAGCTGTTGCCCGATGCCTCGGATCGGAACAGCGGTCGGGATCAGGTGGATCCCGCGTTCCTCGAGCGCTCCGAGATCGAAGCGTGTGTTCGTGCTCGTGGTCTCGGTGAAGACGTGAATCTCGGCGTCTTCAGCAACTTCGGGCAACGATCGCAACAGATTGAACAGGTAGCGACCGATACCCGGGAAATGGTCGTTCAAGCAACGACCGTCGATCGTGATCTTGAAGGGCAAGGAAGACTCCGGTGCTCTGGCGTTGTCGCAGGCTGATGGCGTTATGATTCGGCAAGCATTCGGACGTCGATCCAAGTTTCTGAACGGGTTCCACTCATGACCAAGGGGCCAGCCCTATGCGCATCGTATCGAAGCTCGCCGTATCGCCAAGCGATTTTTTCCCATCCGTCGCTTTCTTGCTGGTGGTTTTGGGTCTCGCGGCCTGTGCACCCCCGGCCGTCGAGGTCGAACCGGCGGATCTGGTGCTGCGCGGCGGCAAGATCGTCACGGTCGACGAGGCCAACCCGGAGGTCGAAGCCTTGGCGGCGCGCGATGGGGTGATCATCGCCCTCGGCACGAGCGCCGAAATCGAAGCTTATGTCGGCGAGGGGACCGAGGTGGTCGATCTCGCCGGCCAGCTGGCGGTGCCGGGGTTCATCGAAGGGCATGGCCATTTCATGAGCCTCGGTGACGCGCGCATCCAGCTCGACCTGCGCCAGGCGACAACCTGGCAAGACATCGTCGACCAGGTTGCCGCGGCGGCGGCCGCGGCGGCGCCGGGGGAGTGGATCCGAGGCCGGGGTTGGCACCAGGACAAGTGGCAGGCGGCGCCCGAGCCCAATGTCGAGGGCTTCCCGGTCCATGCCGGGCTGTCCGCCGTGTCGCCCGACAACCCGGTGCTGCTGACCCACGCCAGCGGTCACGCTGCCTTTGCCAATGCCAAAGCGATGGAGCTTGCCGGAGTCGACGCCTCGACGCCGGATCCGCCGGGTGGCGAGATCTTGAAAGACGCCGACGGGCAGCCCATGGGCCTCTTCCGCGAGACGGCCGAAGAGCTGCTGCACGCGGCGCGTAGCCGGGACAGCCAGGCGTCGGACAGCGAGAGCCGCAAGAAAGCCAAGCTGGCATCGGACGAATGCCTGGCCAAGGGTGTGACCAGCTTTCAGGACGCAGGCTCGTCGTTTGCCGAGGTCGAGTTCCTGCGCGGCTACGCCGAGGAGGGCGAGCTCGGGGTTCGTCTTTGGATGATGATCCGGGCGTCGAACGAGGAGCTGGCGGAGAAGATGGCGGCGGCCAAGACCAGGGCCGTCGGCGACAGTCACTTCGCGGTGGGCGGTATCAAGCTGTCGATCGACGGCGCCCTGGGATCGCGCGGCGCCTGGCTGCTGGAGCCTTACACCGATAGCCCGGAGTCGACCGGCCTCAACCTGGTGCCGGTGGACGTTGCTCGCGAGACGGCCGATCTGGCGATCGAGCACGGGGTGCAGCTGTGCATCCACGCCATCGGTGACCGGGCCAATCGTGAGGTGCTCGATCTCTACGAAGAGGTTTTTGCCGCCTATCCCGACAAGACCGGCCTGCGCTGGCGGGTGGAGCACGCCCAACACCTCCACCTGGAGGACATACCGCGTTTCGTCGATCTCGGCGTCATCGCCTCGATGCAGACTGTCCACTGCACCTCCGACGGTCCTTGGGTGCCGGATCGCCTCGGCGACCAGCGTACCGAAGAGGGGGCCTATGTTTGGCAGAAGCTGATGGGGTCCGGCGCGGTGGTGATGAACGGCACCGACGTGCCGGTGGAGGACATCGATCCGCTGGCCAACTTCCACTCCGCCGTGACCCGCCAGATGCCCGATGGCTCGATCTTCTATGGCGAGCAGCGCATGACCCGCATGGAAGCCCTCGAAGCGACGACCCTCAGCGCCGCCTACGGCGCCTTCGAGGAGGAACTCAAGGGTTCCCTCGAAGTGGGTAAGCTGGCCGACATCACCGTGTTGTCGAAAGACATCCTGACCGTGCCGGAAGACGAGATCCGTACCACCGATGTGGTCTACACCATCGTCGGCGGCCAGATCGCTTACCGGGCAGACGGATAGCCGTGCCGGTCGATAAGGGCAGCCTGCGCCGGCGGGTGAAGGTCGACAAGGGGCTGCGGTTCTACCACGAGATCCTCGGCCTCGATCACCTACAGTACGGCCTTTGGGACGGCGAGCCGTTGACCCTCGACGGTCTGCGCTCGGCCCAGGAGCGCTATGCCCAGACCCTGCATCGCTGGATTCCGGAGGGTGTCCAAACGATCCTCGACATCGGCTGCGGCACCGGCGCCTCGGCCGCTCGCATGCTCGAGCTGGGCTACGAGGTGGAAGGGCTGTCACCCGATCCGTTCCAGAAGCAGGTGGTCGAGAAGCGCACCGGCATGCCGTTTAATCTCGCCCGCCTGCAGGAGTTCGAGCCCAAGCGGACGTTCGATCTCGCCATCATGAGCGAATCGTCGCAGTACATCTGGCTCGACGTCCTCTTTCCGGACGCCAAGAAAGTGGCGGCCGGGGGCCACTTGTTGATCGCCGACTACTTCCTGGTCCAACCGGCGGCCGATCTACCGGAAAAGAGCGGCCATCCGCTGGACGAATTCCTCGCCGAGGGCGAGCGGCAAGGCTTCGAGCTGCTGCGTCGCGAGGACGTCACCGAGCAGGTGCTGCCGACTCTCGATCTGGCCCAAGGCTTCATCGAGCGCTACGCCATGCCCACCGCCAACCTGGCCGTCGAGCTCTTCGCTTACGACAACCCGCGACTGTTCAAACTGATCGAGTGGCTGGGGCGCAAGAAGGTGGCCAAGGAGCGGGCCAAGCTCGAGTTCATGATGGATCGCGAGCGGTTCGCTGCCGCCAAACGCTATCTGTTCCTGCTCTACCGAGTGCCGGATTAACCGGAAGCCAGAGCGAGGCGGCGCGTCACTCCCGGCCGCGCGAAGTGACGACCTCGTGCTCGGCGGCCCATTGGGCAATGTTTTCGCGCTTGATGGCGGCGGCCATCAGGCCAGGAAAGAGATCGGGCGTGCAGGCGAAGGCCGGTGCGCCGAGAGTGCTCATCTTGGCGGCCAGCTGCTGGTCATACCAGGGGGCACCCTCGTCGCTCAGGGCCAAGAGGACAATGACCTGGACACCGGATCCGAGCAGGTGGGCAGTGCGCTTGAGCAGCTCGGCCTCGACGCCACCTTCGTAGAGATCGGAAATCAAGACCAGGATGGTGTTGCCGGGCTCCCGAACCAGGCGTTGGCAGTAGCCTATCGCCTTGTTGATGAAGGTGCCGCCGCCCAGTTGGGTGCCGAAGAGCACGTCGACCGGATCGTCGAGCTGGTCCGTGAGGTCCACCACCTCGGTATCGAAGACCACCAGGTGGGTCTTGACGGTCGGCACGGACGCCATGACGGCGCCGAAGAGACTCGAGTAGACCACCGAGGACGCCATCGATCCGCTTTGATCGATCGCCAAGATGATGTCGCGCTGGCTGCGCCGGGACTTGCGGCCGTAACCGATCAGCTGCTCGGGAATAACGGTTTG
>JBCCGX010001070.1:0-3691 GCA_039029035.1 Acidobacteriota bacterium
GAGTGCCCGAAACGATCCATGCCGGACTCGATGGGCGCGTTCGCGGTGCTTGGCTAGGGGTCCTGCCAGCGGACTTCGCCGAGCGTTTCGCAGACGCGGGTCTCGCGGCCACATCCGAGATTGCCTGGCTCGCTGACGAGTCGGCGCGCCGGTGGGGTCTTGATTCTCGACTTCCGACCGAGCCAGCGAATTGTGACCTAGGTCACTCTCTGCTTACTCAACTTCTAACCATGGCTTTGTCATCTACATAGGAAAGGATCAATCCATGCAAGCCAAATCACTTCTGAAAGGTTTTTTTACTTTCGCCATGGCCACGGCGCTGGTCGCTGGCCTGGTGCACATTTCGGCCCAACCGGCCGAAGCCTCGTCCCAGTGCCCGGAAACGTTCCGCGGCAATCCCTTCAGCCACGTGCAGCAAACCGGCTACATCTGCTGTTGCGTCTACGAGAAGCCCTCCGGCGATCTCGTCCAGGGTCCGAGCTGGTACTGCTGATCGTCTGAGCGAATCCCATTCTTGCTGGACTCAGTCGGAAGCCAGCGCGCTCCTCGCCCACCGCGGGGAGCGCCTCGTGGTCGGGGAGCGGTCAACGCCAATCCCCAAAGAGCTGAAAGGCAGCCCAGTGGTAGGGATGCGCCGTCTTTCCTTTGCCATGCAGCTGAGCCAGTTGCGCGGTCCTCAGAGCTGCGTCCTTCGCGGTGCCGCGCTGTAGCTCTTTATAGAAAAGCTTCATGAGCTCCGTCGTGCTGTGATCGTTCACCGCCCACAACGACGATAAGACGCTACGCGCGCCGGCGTACCGGAAGGCGCGGGTCAAACCGAGGATCCCTTCATTGCCCAGCTCGCGACCGCGAGCGCTGTCGCAAGCTGAGAGAGTGACCAGATCGGCGTCCAGGTGCAACTGCTCGAATATCTCCCAAGCCTGCAGTAGACCGTTCTCCTTCGCTCTTTGATCGGCCGCCGGCAAACTGAGGACCAAGGCCGACTCCAGCGGATAGCGTTCATCGACCAAGCCGTGGCAAGCAAAGTGCAGCAGGTTGCTCTCACTCGCCAAAGCCTTGGCCCGCTCTTCAGTCGCCTCGGCACCGACGAACACGCGTGATGCCGGCGAAAAGAGCTCTGCCAGACTCTGCACTTCGTGTCGTGACGCCGGCAACGGATCGAGTCGAAAGCCCTCGTCGAGCGCCGCCCGCAAGGTCGTTCCCCGAAGCTCGGCGAAACTCTCCCCACCAGGATAAAGCGGATCCCCGAAAGCGCTGAGGCGCATCGATTCGACGGTTCGTCGCCGACCGGCGACCTCGGCAAAGATCGTCGCCGAAGCTGCGAGGGTCACCGACCCATAATCGACCAGAAAGCGATCGCCCTCCGCTGGCGGGATCAGGACCGCGAAGGGCAGAGTATGCAAGGGCCCCGCCGGCAGCACGAGCAGACGGTCGGCACGAGCAATAGCGTCTGCGACGGGTCCAAGAAGCAGCGCTCCCAGCTGGCGGGCGCGAAAACGGATCGCTTCGACCTCCTCGCCCGGGCGCAGCAGAGCGCCGAGGTGGGCGACATCGCGCCGCAGAGCGCGCTCTCCCGCCGCGATGGAGAAGACTCGCAGGCCCTGCTCTCCCGGGCCGACGGTCAAGAGATGACTTCGCTGCTCACCGACGGCATAGGAGAGCAGCAGGGTTCCAGGATCCAGCATCACTCGGGTCGCTTCCAGGTCGAGCGGTTCAGGACCGTTCGCGTCAACGGCACCTGGCGTGAGCGCTCGGATCTGTGCCGCTACCTCCTCTTGCCGGCGGCGCGCTACCCGTAGCTCGGCCGCCAGAGATCCAGTCCGCGCTTTCGCCTCGCCGGCTCCCCGGGCGAGTTGACCGAGGATCTGGTCGTAATGCGCATCGGCTTGCCGCTTTTGCTCGGCGAGGTCTGGTGGCAGGTCGGCCAAGGGGTGTAGATCACGCTGCCCGAGGAGCTCGAGGTAAGCGCGCCCACGCGAGCGTTCGAGCAAGTGGAAGGCCTCGACAAGGCGCTCTTGTTCGACCAGCAAGTCCACAGCCTCGGCGTATAGAGAGGCCGACGCCGCGGCAAAGCCCGAGCGCTCTTCATGGGAGCCGCCGATCTGCTGCGCCTGAGCCTCCAAAGCAGAGACGGCTTCCGCGTAGGTCCGCCGCGCCTCGTCACCCCGCCCCAGGCGACGAAAGAGCCCTGCCAGGCGTTGGCCGACGAGGGCTTCAGCCACCGTGCCGGGCGCCAAGCGCTGGTGGATCGCCAGAGCTCTGGTCTGCAAGCTCGCGGCGGCTTGCAGACGGCCGCGACGGGCCGCAATCTCGCCGAGCAATGTGAGGGAGGCTGCCGGATCGAGGCCCTCGGGCGCGACCCGCTGCTCGATCGTCAAGGCCCGCCGAAGCAGTGCTTCGGCCTCGGACAGTTGGTCGGCCGCAGCGGCCGCCCGGCCCAGGTCGCGCCAGCTGCGCGCTACCGAAAGGCTGTCCGGAGCGACGTGCTGCCGCGAGTGCAGTGCACGCTCGAAGTGGGATCGAGCAGCCGCCGGATCGCCACAGGCGAGCGCGAGATTGCCGAGGGAGTCGAGGACAATGGCGAGCTGCGGGCTAGCCGGCGCCAAACGCTCGATCAGATCCAGGGCGAGCCGATGGTAGTGCTCGGCCTGCACCAGATGCCCTCGCTGTTCGAGCAGGCCCCCGAGGTTGGCATAGCTACCGGCCACCTCGAGCGTCTCGGAGCCCACCGCTTCGAAGATCTCCAACGAGCGCCAGAAAGTCGCCTCGGCCTGGCGCAAGCGGCCCTGTCGGGTCGCCAGCACTCCGAGATTGGTCAGGACCACGGCGGTGCTGGAAGCCCATCGGATCGAGCGTCTGCTGGATACCGAGGGCAGCCCGATAGTAGGTCTCCGCATCGGCCAATCGCCCGAGCCGTCGCGACGCCAGACCAAGACGATTCAGAGTCTGCACGACGAACACACTGTGCGGCGCCAAACGCTGCTGAGTCTCCAGCGCCGCCAGCATATGCTCCATCGCGGCGTCGAATTCGCTGCGCAGACCAAAGATCACCGCCAGCTGACCGCGGGTCTCGGCAACGGCCAGGCTGCCCGGAGCGCGCGCGCGGCCGAGCACCAGGGCTCGATCGAGCAATTGCTGCGCCTCGTCGAAGTCACCTCGATCGATCGCCAGGCGGCCGAGGCGAGTCAGGATCTCGATCTCGGCGACGCTGCCGGGCAACTGCTCGCGCAATGCCAGGGCACGGCGATACTGCTCCGCCGCCCCTGCCAGCTCACTGCGGCGCAGAAGAAGGGCACCCTTGCGTTCATGGCCCCAAGCGACGAACCGTCGATCTCCACTCGCGTGGGCATCAGCGAGGCCAGCGTGCAGCGCGGCACTGGCCTCCCCCCAACGTTGTGCCGCGGCCAGAGCATCCGCGGTCTCGTAAGCCATCCACGCGGCTTCTGCCAACCGCCCCGCTCGGTGGAGACGGGTGGCCAGTTGCCGCAGCCGCTCGACAGCGCCCTCGACTTCACCGCCTGCCAGTTGCAACCGCGCGGCTTGGTAGAGTTCGGTATCGTCGACAGGCAGGGTCGGCCGGGTGACGAGGCCCCAGTAGCCAGCTGGCAGTTCGACCCGCAGCGCTACGTCGCCGCGCCACCCTTCCACGACCACGGGTCCCCGTGAAGCTTGCTCGCGCTCGACTTCGAGC
>JBCCGX010001071.1:0-3689 GCA_039029035.1 Acidobacteriota bacterium
ACTCGGCGATCGAGCCGCTCGTGGTAGGCCAGATACACAACGCCCATACCGCCCCGCCCAAGAACCTCGTCGAGACGATAGGGACCCAGCCGACGGGGAAAGTCGTTGCGGGAGATCTCCATCGACCGCCCGTCAAGAGGAGGCCGAAAGGGCACTGGGCGACTTCGGCAGAGGCATCGCAGTAGACCTCCGGGATGAAGGAATCATCCTACAGATGGTACCAAAGGCGGGGGCTGCTCCGAGTCGCGCCCTGGGATTGAAATCCCAGGCTACGCAATAGCGCCCCGATGGGGCGCCCGTCCCAAAGGGACGGCAGAACGTAGCCCGAGGTTTCAACCTCGGGTGTGCCGACAGGAGGGGCTGTGATGACCGATTCTGATCGCGGCGCTTCGATGGCCTTCGCCCCCGACGCACGCCACGTCGTTGTCTTCGGGCTGGGCTTGGCGTTGGCCCTGGGTTGGCTGATCGAGGCGAGCCGTGGGGCGACCGAGGTCGATCTTCCGACGGCAGAGGCGCTCGCCGAGCCCGCTTGGGCAGAGCGCGAGGTGCATTTCGCCAGCGGTGAGGTGGAGATTGCTGGGACTCTCACCTTGCCGTCGGGCGCCGGCCCGTTTCCTGCCGCGATCCATCTCTCCGGGGCCGGGGTGCAGGATCGCGACGGTAGCGCGGCGAATCCGGACGAGAGCCGGAGGACGGTCGAAGCCTTCGCCCGCGCCCGCATCGCCCTGCTGCGCACCGACGATCGGGGCGCGGGAGAATCGACCGGCGACTCCTTCCAGGCGACATTCGATGACCTGGTGGACGATGCGGCGGCCGCGGTGGCGTTCCTCGCTCAGGACGCGGCCATCAACCCACGTCACATCGGCCTGATCGGTGCCAGCCAAGGGGCGGCGATCGCGGGCCTGACCGCATCACGACACGATGGGATCGCCTTTGTCGTGTTCTATTCCGGTCTCGGTCTGCCGGGCAAGGAGGTGCTCTACGACCAGCTGGCTCGCATGCACCGTGCCGGTGGTTTGCCGGAGGCGACGATCGAGCAGGCGCTGGAGCTGACCCGCGAGGGGGTCGGCTGGCTGGAGGCGCCGATCGACGACGCGACGCGGCGCGACAAGCTGCGGCCGCTGGCACGCCGGCTGCGCGAGCTGACCCGTACCAACCCTTTTGCGGCGCGCGACAGCGCCGCCTCGATCGAGCGTGAGGTCGAACACCTCACCTCCCCGGCTTTCCGTAGTGCCCTGGACTACGATCCGCGGCCCGCTTTGCGCGGTTTGCGCTGCCCTGTGCTGGTCATCCACGGCGAGCTCGATCTGCAGGTCGATCCGGACCTCAACTTGCCGCCGGTGGAAGAAGCCCTCGCCGCGGCGCCGACGGAAGACGTCACGGTGGTGCGCTTTGCCGGCCTCAACCATTACTTGCAGCCGGCCGAGACCGGTCATCTCAGCGAATATGGCCGCCACCCCCGATCGCCTGAGGTGATCGAGCGCACCACCGCCTGGATCGCCGAGCGCTTCGTTGGACGGGAGGGCGCGCCATGAGTGGTCTGGCGATCCGTACCCGGGGATTGTCGCGCCGCTTCGGTGAGGTGCTGGCGGTCGATGCCCTCAACTTGGAAGTGCCGGCCGGCGCGGTGACCGGCTTCCTCGGCCCCAACGGCGCCGGCAAGACCACAGCCTTGCGGCTGATCCTCGGCCTGATCCGCCCCGACGCCGGCCGGGTGGAGCTCTTCGGTGAGTCGCTGGCAGCGCGTCGCGAGGCCTTGCTCGGCCGGGTCGGCGCCTTGGTGGAGACGCCGTCGCTCTATCCCCACCTCACTGGGCGCGAAAACCTGGAAGCGACGCGCCGGATCCTGGGGCTCGATCATCGGCGGGTCGAGCAGGTGCTGGAGGTCGTCCGCCTGCAGGACGCGGCCCATCGTTTGGTGGGCGAGTACTCCCTCGGCATGCGTCAGCGCTTGGGGCTGGGGCTGGCGCTGCTGCCCGAGCCGCGGCTGTTGATTCTCGACGAGCCCACCAACGGGCTCGATCCGGCGGGGATCCAGGAGATGCGTCGACTCGTCCGTCGCCTACCCCAGGCCGAGGGGGTGAGCGTCTTCTTATCGAGTCACCTGCTGGCGGAGGTCGAGCAGGTGGCCTCCCACCTGGCCATCCTCGACCGTGGCCGCTGCCTCTTCCAGGGGCCGACGGCGGACTTGTCGGCTCAGCGTCAGGGTGGGGTGGTCGTTGGCGTCGAACGGGCGGTGGAGGCCGCGGCGCTGCTGGTGTCGGCCGGCTGGGCGTGTGAGGTGGTGGATGGCGAGGTGCGGGTCGCGACCCAGGGGCGGGCGGCGCGAGGGGAGATCTGTCGTCAGTTGGTCGAGGCAGGCTTTGCGGTGCACCGGTTGGACGAGACGTCGGCGTCGCTCGAAGCGGCCTTCTTGGAGTTGACCGAAGTGGGGAGCTTCGCCGGAGGGGGCTCCGTCGGAGGGGGCTTCGCCGGAGGGGGCTCCGCCGGAGGGGAGAAACGATGAGGCGTTTTCTCGGTTGTCTCACGGCCGACCTGTTGAAGCTCCGGCGGACCCCGGTAGCGCTTCTGCTGGTCGTCGCTCCCTATGTGGTGATCCTCTTTTTCGGTCTCTTCGCCTACTTCAGCGGCCCGCGCTTCCTGTCCAGTGCGCAGGCCTGGGCCTGGCTGGGGGATTCCTGTTTCACCTTCTGGTCGCTGATCGTCCTGCCGATGTGGACCGCCCTGGTCACGGCACAGCTGGCGGCGGTGGAGCACCGTGCCGAGGGCTTCAAGCACCTTTTTGCGCTGGCGGTGCCGCGGCGGATTCTTTATCTGTCCAAGCAGGTGCTGTGCTGGCTGCTGGTCGCCGGGGCCTTCCTTTGGCTGGGGTTGGGGATCCTCGTCGGCGGCTGGCTCTTGCGGTGGTTTCGCCCGGGCCTGGGCTTCGAGGCGGCGGCGCCGGTCGAACGGCTGCTGTCGTTCGCTGCCGGTGCCTTCTTGGCGTCCCTCTTTCTGGTCGCCATCCAGACCTGGCTGGCCCTGGCGCGGCGCGACCTGGTAACGCCGATCGCTGCCGGCTTCCTGGCCACGGTCTCGGCCCTGGCCCTCGGTGGGTTCGATGCCAGCCTCGTCGCCTACCATCCCTGGGCTTATCCGTCGGAGCTCGTCGGCGCCCTGGTAGCTGGGGAGCCGGCGTCCGCCTGGGTGTTGGCTGGGGTGGTCGGCGGCGGGCTGTTTACCGTGGTCGCAGGGTGGAGCTTCGTGCGGCGCGATGTGCTTTAGTTTGAGTTGTTCAGCTAGGGAAAGATCGAGCTCCAGGCGGTGGTGTTGCCCGACTCGAAGCCGTCTTCGAACAGCGGGGTGTCCGGTCTTTGGGTGGCACTGAGGGCCTCGAGATTGGCTCTTGCCCAGGCGCGGAGCAGGGTCGCGCTGTCGTAGACCAGCTCCCAGCTCGCCGGAATTCTCCGTAGCTCGAGCACATCCTCGTCGGCGAAGGCGACGCCGCCAACGGATCCCGCGGTGTCGAAGGAGAGCAGCAGGTCGCCGCTGAGCAGGTGGTGGGCAGCGTCGATACCGACCGCCTCCGGGATGCCGAAGGCATCGCCGTCGAGGGCGAGAGAGAACGTCGTGCCGTTCCAGCGGACCAGGTCTTGGTCGGTATAGGGGCCGCCCGGTAGATCGAGGGTGCGATCGAAAGACAACAAGAG
>JBCCGX010001072.1:0-3688 GCA_039029035.1 Acidobacteriota bacterium
AGGCAGAGAAAGAGGCCTGCTTGAAGAGAGCCCGTTCCGCTTCGAAGAAGGCGTCGCGGCCGGAGATCACGTCCTGGCCGGGGATGAGGAGCTGGACATCATCGGTGCAGAGGTCGGCGTAGGCTTGCGCATCGCCGTCGATGATGGCCGCCGCCTGAGCCTGCCGCAAGACAGCGATCTCTAGCTCGTCGTCCGCGTCGAGCGGGCCCTTACACCGTCTGCCCATCGCTACGGACCGCCCGGCCGGGGAGGCCGGGGCAAGCAGCGGAGCCCTTGGTTCTGTGAAGCACTGATCGACCTGCTGGCGCGCTCGCGAGAGGCCATCTTTCCGGCTCGCCTCGCTCACCGCCAGACTGTCCAAGGCGATCACTTCCACCTGTTCGATGCCGATGAAGGCGAGGATCGCTCGCAGATAGTCGGTCTGAAAGTCGTTGGCGTCGCCAGGCGTACCCGGGCCTCCCCTGGCGGTGACCACCGCGGCGGTTGTTCCTCTCAGCAGCCCACGGTATCCGTCTTCCCCCACTTCGAAGGTGGCACCGGCGCGCACTACGTGATCGAAGTAGGCCTTGAGGGTCGACGGCATCGACAGGTTGTAGAGCGGGCTAGAAATCAGCAAGTGGTCGGCGGTGGCCAGCTCATGGATCAGATCGTCGGACAAGGTGCGCGCCGCTCCTCCTGCGCCGGGCTGCTGGAATGCCCTGATCGTCTCGTCCGAAAGGTGAGGTACCGGCTCGTTGGCAAGGTCTCGTCGCACGACCTCACCGTCGGGATGGAGCGCCTGCCACCTGTCTTGGTAGTGGTCTGCAAGCTTGCGGGTGTAGGAGCCGTGGATCCGGGCGCTGGCATCGATACGAAGTAAGGTTTGCATAGTTTGCCTCGTTGGGTTGATGTTGCCAACTAGACAAGATGGCCCAGCAGAATGTGACAGCCCTGCCGTCTGCCAAGGACTGCGGTACACTCTCGCCACCGAAAGGAGCTTCACATGACTGCATCTGCGCCTCGCAAGAGCAATGGCCCCGCCTTGACCATCGGACTGGCTGCCTTCGGCGGCGGCCTCTGGCTGCTGCTCAACGCCCTGGGCGTCAACATTCCGCAATTCAAGGACATCTGGCCGGGCCTACTCGTCCTCGCCGGCCTCGGCTCGCTGGCGGACTTTTTCTTCCTCGGCCGCCGACCAGGCTCGGTGGGCTGGGCGGTGACCTGGATCGGCTTTGGCGTGCTCGCCTTCGCCTTGACCTTGAACTACACCACCTGGGGCAAAATCCTCGATTGGCTGCCTAGCTTCCCGACCATCCTCGGTCTGTCGCTGCTGGCTACTTGGCTGGCCGATCAGCGGCGCAGCGACAACCACATGATCGCCGGTGTCATCCTCGTCGCCCTCGGGCTGCTGGGTTACGGCGCTCGATTCGACTGGCTGCAGAGTATTCTGCCGTCGGCTCAGGTCGTATGGGCGGTTCTGCTGTTGATCGGCGGCGCCTTCCTGGTGTGGCGCACGGTGCTGCGATCGAAATAGTGCGCCACGATCAGGGTTGAATCAGAACGGCAGCGCCAACTGCTCCGGTCGACTCTCCGACTCAGCTTCGATCTCCGACGGTGCCGGCCACTCGAAGCCTTCGAGTGGCTGGGGGCGGGCGATGCCGTTGCCTTGAGCGAAGTCGACGCCGACTCGCTTCAGCCGATTCAGCACCGCAGTGTTCTCCACTGACTCGGCGATCGTCTGCTTGCCGGTGACTTTGGCGATCTCGACAATCGATCGCACTACCGCCTGATCGAAGCGATCGCGAGTCATATCGATGACGAACATGCCGTCGATCTTGAGATAGTCGACCGGCAGATTTTTGAGATAGGCGAAGGACGAAAAGCCGGTGCCGAAGTCGTCCAGAGCAAAACGGCAACCGAGCGTTCTCAGCGTGCGGATGAAGTGGGTCGCCTGGGCGAGATTGGCGATGGCGGCGGTCTCGGTGATCTCGAAGCAGATCCGCTCCGGTGGGATGGCCTTCTCTTCCAGCTGACGTAATACGAATCGCAGGAAGTCCAAATCGGCCAGGGATTGGCCCGAGAGATTGATCGAGCATTGCCGGATCCGCTGCACCGTCTCCGGGTGCTGGGTCAGCCATTCGAAGGCCGATCGTAGAACCCAGGTGTCGATCTGTGTCGCCAGGTGGTAGCGCTCGGCCGCCGGCATGAAGTTATCGGGCGGGATCCGCCGTCCCGCTTCGTCTTGCATGCGCAGGAGCAACTCGAAGAAACCACTCTCTTCCGACCCGTTTCGCGCGCCACCCATGCCGACGATCGGCTGGTAGTCGAGCTGGAAGCGATTCTCTTCCAAGGCGAGACGGATGCGGTTCACCCAGCGCATCTCGCCGGAACGCCGCACCAACTCGGCGTCGTCGGTTCGGTACGTGCGGATGCGATTGCGCCCTTCGTCCTTGGCGACGTAGCAGGCCGAATCCGCCACCCGCAGGACATCGGGCACCCCGCCACTCGATTCGACGATCGGCACCAGGCCGATGCTGGCGCCGATCGAGAAACTCTTGCCCTCCCACAAAAAGCGAAAGTCAGCGATCTGGCGTAGCAGGTTGGCCGCCACCTTCTTGGCCCGTGCCAGGGAGCAATGTTCCAACAATACGCCGAATTCATCGCCACCGAGCCGCGCCACGATGTCGCGCTGGAAAACGTTCTCGCGCATCAGGTGGCCGAGCTGGCGCAACAGTTCGTCCCCCGCCGGATGTCCGCAGGCGTCGTTGATGATCTTGAACTGGTCGAGATCCATGTAGCACAACGCGTGCTCGTGGCGATTCTCGCTGGCATCAGCGAGCAGCTGGCGCAACCGATGCTCGAACTCGTAGCGATTGAGCAACCCGGTCAAGGCGTCGTGGCTGGCCTGGAAGGACAGCTTCTCCGACAGCTCGCGAGCGATCTCCTCTGCCCGCTGGCGCTCGATCAGCACCTGGCGCAGGCGTTCGTCACCCTCAACCACGGGAGAGACGCTCCCGCTCTCGACCTCGCTGACCAGCTCGCCCATCGCTCGAGCCTCCGCGTGCTATTCCCTGTCCTACGCTGTATCGATCTTATGCTATGTCTTTTTCGCTTGCCAAGCTCCGGTCGGGCCAAGCAGCGGCCGGGGACTTGACGCGCAGCCTCCATATAGCTATTTTGCTATGTAATACTGCACGCTGGTTCGCTAGGGGTGGCGGGACTCGCTCCTGCTTGCCGTATCACCAAGACGAGGAGACGCCATGAAAACCGCCGTTGCAGGGTCCGTACTGTCGCAGATCACTGCGCTGATCTTTGCTCTGATCGGTCTACTGGTCACTGCGCCCAGTGCTTCGCAGGCTCAAGGTTTCCCTAATGTGCCGCAAACACCTGGCGCCATTCTGAGTGGCCTGAACGCACCGGAGCAAGGACGCACGGCGATCATCGCCTACCACAACGGGATGCTCTTCACCGTCCCCGAGCTCCCGGCCAGCCAGCCTGGCTCCGACTTCCAGGTCCGCACTTGGGATATCTCCGATCCCACCGATCCGGTGGTCACCGGCATCTATGGTGTCTCGCCGATGCCGATCAATGCGCACGGCTACTTCAAGAGCGGCGACTACTTGATCATCGGTCCGAACTGGCCGCCCGAAGCGCCCTGGTCGTTCCGCGCCGACGGTCCTCCCGGCAGCCTCGAACGCACCGAGTTTCC
>JBCCGX010001073.1:0-3681 GCA_039029035.1 Acidobacteriota bacterium
GACGCTCTCGACACCTTGCTCGACGCCATGTCCGACGACAGCTCCGAGGTCCGCAAGCAGGCCTTGTGGGCCGTGGGTCAGATCTCAAACTAGGCGCACCGCTTGCGAAGAGGCCGGCGCTGCCGGCCTTTTCTTCGGCAATAGATGTTAATTTTTTAACACAAATGGAGAATCCTGATGCAACGTCACAGACTGAAGTCCCACAGACCGCAGACCCACAGACCGCAGACCCACAGACCGCAGACCCACGCCTTGCGACACCACAGACCGTCTCTGACCGCCCGGCAGCGAGCCTTCAGCGTTGCCCTTGCCGGCCTCGTCGCGGCCGCGATGGCCTCGATGTTGCCCGCCGCGCCAGCTCACACCCTCGAAGAGCTGATCGATCAGTTGACCGCCCCTGAAGCCTACGATCGCGCCATAGCGGCGTGCCAGATCGGCAAGATGCGCTCCCGTGACGTCAGCCGAGCATCCTCCGCCCTCCTCGGCCTGCTCGGCGATGGTGCTACGGTCGAAGGTCGCCTGTGCCGCCAGGGCTGGGGCTCGGGTGATTGGCAGCAGGACCCCAGCTCGCCGGGTCGGGAAGCCGCGATCGCTCTGGAGCGGGTCGGGACTGCGGCGATCGATCCTCTGGTCGCGAAGCTGCGGTCAGCCGACGCCATCGTACGAGAGAACTCGGCCTTGGCTCTCGGCTTGATCGAGAGCGAACGCACGGTCGAGCCCCTCGTCAGCGTCCTCGGCGACCCGGTCGCGCCGGTCCGCGCCCAGGCAGCGTGGGCCCTCGGCATGATCGAGCACGCGTCGGCCGTGCCACCCCTTGCTCGCCTCGTGCAGGACGACGAGATCGCTGACGTCCGTACGCAAGGCGCCTGGGCATTAGGCATGATCGAAGACGCCAGCGCCGTCCAGGCCCTGGGCCGAGCGATCGAGGATGAGTCATCCGCGGTGCGCACGCAGGCGGCCTGGGCCCTCGGCATGATCGAAGCTTCCAGCGCCGTCCCGGCGCTGAGCCAGGCGATCCGCGACGAATCACCCAAAGTCCGCGAGCAGGCGGCCTGGGCCCTGGGCATGATCGAAGCGGCCACTGCGGTGCCCGCTTTGGCCGGAGCGATCCGCGACGAATCTGCCGAGGTTCGCACACAAGCCGCCTGGGCCTTGGGAATGATCGAAGACGCCAGCGCCGTCGAGTCCCTGGAAACCGCCCTGGCAGATGCCTCGGCCAAGGTCCGCGAGCAAGCCGCCTGGGCCCTGGGAATGATCGAAGACACCAGCGCCGTCGAGGCGCTGCTCGAAGCCCTGCGCGACGATGTTGCCGCCGTCCGCCAACAAGCGGCGTGGGGTCTCGGCATGATCGAGAGCGGGACCGCTGTGGCTGGCCTCATTCCGGCCCTCGAAGATGCCGAAGCCGAGGTGCGGGAGCAAGCGGCCTGGGCCTTGGGCATGGTCGAAGACAGTCGAGCCACCGAGGCCCTCATGCAGGCGCTGCAGGACGAGGATCCCAAGGTACGCAAGCAGGTCCTCTGGGCTCTGACCCGTTGTGTCGATGCCGACGACCCCGAGCTCGACTATCCCCAGCTGGCCGAGCATCTGCGCCGAGCCTTGAAGAACTCGTGACGGAGGCGATTGACTAGCCCGGACATTCATCAGCCTGAGAGCGAAGCGCGAACGGTCCTGGATCCAGTGCTTTACGAAGCCATCGCCAGGACACAGCGCCTCTCCAGACTCCGACTTGATGCCCTTGGCCGCGGGCCTTTGAGCGCCGGAGCGACAGGCTGCTTAATGTCCCGGCTAGAGGGGCCAGACCCTCTCGAAGCGCTCCAGAATAAGGACGGTCGACGGGCCGATCGACACCCCGGCCCGCTCGAAGTATTCGATATGAGCAGTGCGCCACCAGGCGAGGGTTCGATCGCCTTCCCCCTCATCCCAGGCGAACTGCTCATCGACGTCTTCGAACCGGGTCGGCGTCACCTCGACGGTCCGAATCACTGCCGCCGCTTCGCCTCGGGAATCGACGACCACCCAATAATCCCCCACCTGCGGGACCTTCTCGCCCGCGGCGGCGAACTCCTCCGGATGGCCCGCGGTGGCCGTCTTGACGCCCTGCCGGACCAGCACCGCCAGCTCATCGCGTAGCGCGGGTGTGTTCGGGTTGCCGAAGCCAAAGGCCTCGTACTCGGCGACGACACCCGTTGCTGCACTGAACTCGGCCCACATCTCGGCGGCACTAGCCATGCTGCATCCCCCCAGCCTCCGTCCACCGCGTCAGCTCCGCTAGCTGCTGATCCGGTAGCGGTGAAAACTCCACCACCTGCGGTGCTTCCGGGCCATCGAACAAATCGTACTCATCGTCGATCAGCGCCCGCCGCAGCCTGTCGTCGACTCGGCTACGGAAGCGCTCGTCCTCGCCCGGGCGCGCGGCAATGGGCCCTTGGTCGGAGACCGGCAGGAGCACGATCAGCTCCAGATCGAGGAGCGCGTCTCGAACCGCAGGCAGGTGTCCCTGCAGGAAATCCGCGCGTTCCGTCGACACCATCGAACGGGTGGCGGCGGCGTAGGCGAGATAGTCGACAGGGCTGCGCTCGAAGAGCACACAAGGTTTGGCTCGATGATTCGCCAACACGGAGATCGTGTAGTCGAGAAGCGCCGCCAAACCTTCGACGTCCGGCCCCTCAGAAGCCGTGAGCGTGATGTCGTCGGCCAGCATCTCGTAGGCCTCGGGCTCGTAGACATACTGCGGACATTGCGCAACGAACGCAGCGGCGAGCGTGCTCTTGCCCGTGCTGTGGGATCCGCTGACCGCGATTCGCATGGCGCGGCAAGGCTACACGATCCCGGTCTTCCGGCGCTCGAGAGGCCGCGCGATCGCGCTACGGCCCGGCAAGCGCTGTTGCAGCGTTGCCGCAGACGATATTGACCACTACAGAGACTAGGCCAATCGATGGGCAAACGTCATTGGTCACTACCAGACCCGGGCTGATCAGCGGGCAGATGCCATTTCAGCACCACAGAGCTTGTGCGAATCAACGGGCAGAACCCATTGACCACTGCAGAATCTTGGCCAATCAATGGGCAATATCTATTTATCACCACAGAACTATCGCCAATAAACGGGCAGAGCCCATTGACCGCTAAAACCTCTGTGCCGATAAATGGGCAAACGCCTCTTTACCGCTACAAGCTCTGAGCCAATAAATGGGCAGATACTAATTTATCGCTACAAGCTCTGAGCCAATAAATGGGCAGATACTAATTTATCGCTACAAGCTCTGAGCCAATAAATGGGCAGATACCTATTTATCACTACAAGACCCGAGCCAATAAATGGGTAGATACCAATTTATCGCTACAAGCTCTGAGCCGATAAATGGGCAAGTGCCCGTTTATCACTACAGGATCTGGGCCAATAAACGGGCAGATGCCCTTGGCTACTACAGGGCCTGGCCCAACAATTAAGCATTCGCCGCAACAACAGGTTCGAGCGTCAGGCCTCGCCCCGGTCCCGTCAACGAACGTGTCCTTGCCGGCAAGTCTGGCTTCTACGATGCCGGCAACCCTCTGAGCGCCGACTCAGACAGAAACTTCCAACCTCGCCGACCAAGGAATCTTCACGCCCGGTGAGAAAACCGGGATCTGGGTTCGTTCCTCTCCGCGATGGCCATCCAGAGCCACGACCTCGGAGGGCTC
>JBCCGX010001074.1:0-3681 GCA_039029035.1 Acidobacteriota bacterium
GTTTGCGAAATCAAAAAGAGCGCGCCCTCGCACACCCGCCGACTCGTCAGCCAGCTCGGCGTGGAGGGCGCGCAATGGGGCCGTCAACCGCTCGGCGCGTACGCCGCAGAGACTAGCCCTAGGAGGCTCGACCGAAAATCGATCACGGGCGATGGCGCCAGCCATGACCTGGGATGTTCGAAGGGAGCTACGATTCGACATGTCCGTGCCTCAGCGCTCCGGATTCATCAGGTTCAGATGCAGCCGGTCGATCTCGTCTGGCGGCAGCACGACGAGCCGCGTCTGGGCCAGAGCTGCCGGCACGGTTTGGGCGTAGAGATCGGCGGTCGTCAGCTCGGGGGAGCGGCGCTTCTGCGCCAGCAAGTCGGCGAAACGCTGGACCGCGCCGCGCGCTTGCTGCAGGCGCCGGTCGGCATCCGCTTCGGCCTCGCCGAGGATCTTGGCCGATGAGCCGCGCGCCAAGCGTAGACGCCGATCGGCACCGGATTGGGCCATGCTGATGCCCCGCGCCGCATCGGCACGGGCATCCAGGACGGCACGAAACGCATCGTCCGCTTCGGGCGGCGGGGCGACCGCTTGCAGATTGACCGAGACCAGCCCGACTCCCAGGCCGTAGGCGTCGAGCCGTTCCTGGCCGCGGATCCGGACCTGCTGCTCGACCCCGGCCTTGGCTGAGGTCAAGAGATCGTCGACCCCGAGGCCAGCGGCGGCCTCGAGGAGATCGGCCCGGACCGTCTGGTGCACCACTGCCTCGGCGTCATCGGTCGAAAAGAGATAGTCGCCGAGCCGGAGGATCCGGTACTGCGCGACGATAGCGACGGTGATCAGGTTCTCGTCGCCCGAAACCAGGCTCAGCTTTGGATCCCAATCCCCGGCGACCTCGAGACGGAAGACCTCGCCGGTGCGCCGCTCGACCACCCGATCGATGCCCAAGGGCAGTCGATAGTGCAGTCCCGGCGCGACGCCATCGTCGCGCAGGGCGCCGAAGCGCAGCAAAGCGGCAGACTCGCCGTTGTCGACCGTGTAGAGGCCCTGGCCGAGCACCCCGACCAAAACCAGCCCGGCGACCGCACCGACGCCCCGGCGACGATGGCGCCAGATCTCATCGCGCAGGCGCCAGATCCAGCGAATCGAGATCGGCGGCCGTTCCTTAGCACCCCTACAGTCTTCGGCGGCCTGTCGGTCTTCAGCGACCATTCAGCGTCTCCAGCAGCGCGGCGTCCGACTCGAGAAAGATCGTGGTGTTCTCGTCGAAGATCTCCTCGTAGCTCTCCAAGTCGCGCAGGAAGCGATAGAACGCCGGGTCCTGGGCGTAGGCCTCGGCCAGCAGCGCCAGCGCCTCGGCTTCACCGGCGCCCCTCAGGGCCTCGGCCTGGGCTTCGGCCTCGGCCAGCAACCGATCCTCTTCTTTGGCCGCCTCGGCCTCGATCTTGAGCGCCTCCTCTTCGCCCTCGCTGCGGAAGGCGGTGGCGATGCGACCGCGCTCGGCCCGCATACGCTCGATGACGCTGGCACGATTCTGCGGCGGCAGGTTGAAGCCGTTGAGGCGCAGGTCGACGATGCCGATGCCGAAGCTCGGCAACGCCGTCGCTCTCACCGCTTCCGCCGTCTGCTCGGCCACCTGGCGCAATCGCACGGCGGCCGGATCGATGTTGATCAGGCTCTCCAGCGGCTCCCGGCCGACCGCGGCGCCGAGACCGGAAGCGACCAGATCGAGCAGCCGCGCCTCGGCCTCGATCCGCGTGCGTACGGTTTGAGCGAAACGCAGCGGATCCTCGATGCGCCAGAGCACGAAGCTGTCGACGAGGACGTTCCGCTTATCCCGTGTCAGCATCTCTGCCGGCTCGTTGTCGAACACCAGCAGGCGCTGATCGAGGCGTAGGACGCGGTCGATCGGCCAAGGCATCTTGAGATGCAATCCTGGCTCGGCCAGCTCGGCGAGCGGTTTGCCGAAGCGCGTCACGATGCCGACCTCGGTCTGATCAATGGTGAAGCAGCAGGAGGGGGCCACGGCGCAGAACACCACCAGCGCTCCCACCAGCCACCCTCGTCGAACGGCAGGTGTCATCGTTCGCTCTCCGGAAAGGTCGGGAAGGCCGGCCTGTTGTCCGGCCACAGGGTGATGCTGCGCGAGGCGGATGGGCTACGGCCCGGCGGCAGGATGACCTTCTCGCGCCCGGCCAGAGCGCGCTCTGTAGCTTCGATCCACAGCAGGTGCCCGAGCAGCTCCCGATGCGCGCCATAGGGCGCGGCACGGGCGACGAACGCCTGGCTCTCCCCCTGCGCGGCTTGCCGCTTGCGGTCGGCCTCGGCCTCGGCCTCGGCCACCCGTTTCGCCGCTTCGCCCCGTCCGCGTGGGACTCTTTGGGCGAGATCCTCGCGCGCTCGATGGATCGCGGTCTCGCGATCCTCCTTGGCGCTCGACACGTCGCGGAAGGCGTAGACCGCCGCTCCTGGGGGGTGCAGGTCGACGATGCGTACCGCGAGCACCCCGAGACCGAAGTCTTGCTCGTCCAGCGCTTGCTGCAGGTTTCTCAGCAACCGGTCTTCGACCTCGGACCGGCGCTCGGTGAGTAACTCATCGAGCGGCAGCCCGGCGATCAGCTGACGGGCGACGGCCTCGGCATAGAGATTGACGAAGTCTCGGCTGTGGTCGATGCGGTAGAAGAAAGCCTCCGCATCGCTGAGGGTGTAGTGGACACTGAAACTCACTTCGACCAGATTGCCGTCGCCGGTCAGGTAAGTCGCCTGAGACGGGATGCTGTTCATCGCAGCGACCGGGCTGTGCCACTCGCCCTGGGACGCCTGGAGGGTCAGGAAGCGGCGTTGCTGGACGAGACTGAGATCGGTGCGGAATCCAACGTCCGTCTTCCGTGGGTAGTCGACCCGCCGCACCTCCCAACGGCCGAACGGCGCCGGCGGCAAGTAGTGCAGGCCCGGCTCCACATCGCTCCGGACCAGGGCGCCGAAAACAAAGCCGAAACCACGCTCACCGGGCGGGACAACTTGCAGACCGGTCCCGGCATAGACCACGACGAGCAACAGCAGGCCAGCCGCGACCAGGTGGCGCCGACCCAGGCGGCCGGTGCTGGGCAGATGAGCCTGCAGGCGCTGACCCGCTTGGCGCAACTCGCCGACCCCTGCCGCCCAGCTGCCGCGCAGGAGGCTGCGAATCAACAGACCGGCCAGCGCCAAGGCCATGAGGATCGAGAGCCCACCCGGGGCGGCATCAGCCGCCAGGCGCAGGCCCTCGGTCACGTCGAGATCGCCGAGCAAGAGATCCAGCAGCAGCCCAGCGGCGAGCGCTCCGGCGGCGACGCTGATGACGTAGATCTGGACGAATCGACGGCCGAAGGTAGCGGCCAGTTGCAGGACCGTTGCCGCGTTGGTCGCGGGCCCGGCAAGCAGGAAGACTAGGGCAGCGCCGGGGCTCACGCCTTTGAGCAGGAGCGCCGCCGCGATCGGTGTGCTGGCCGAAGCGCACATATAGAGCGGGATGCCGACGACTAGCAATGCGATCATCGGCAGCAAGCCGGTGCCCAGCCCGAGCTCGTCGAGATTGTCGGGCAAGAGGGCGGTCAGAACGCCCGCCAGGCCGATGCCGACGACTAGCCAAAAAGCCAAATCGTCGAGCAGGTCGCCGAAGCCGTAGCGCAAGGCCGGCCGGACCAGGTCGCGCCA
>JBCCGX010001075.1:0-3673 GCA_039029035.1 Acidobacteriota bacterium
ACAACAGGCCGTCGCGCGTCTGGGCGATGGAAAAGATGGTGTTCTGCGGTAGCCCGTCTTCCGAACGCCAGAGCCGATGGGTGTATTGGGTCAGCGCTTTCTTTGGATCGAGCCCGTAGCCGGGGGCGGCGAGGCTGGCGACGAGGAGGACCACCAGGCCCGCTTCGAGTGCCCATCTCCCTCGCCGCGTCCGTTCGAAGCGAGCCCGGGAGCAACGAAATTCGTCAGCCGCCGGTCTCATCCGGCGACTCTATCCTTTCTCGGTGACTCAGCGAGACGCGATGACAAGACCATCTGCCGCTTCGAGCTCTTCGAGCACGACTCGACCGAGATCAGCAACCACACCGCGCACAGGGACGCCGATCGCTTCGTCGAGCCACCAGCGAGCTTCGAAATCACCGTGTCTCGCGGCCACGACCCGGGAAGTGACCTCGCCGAATCGGGTCGCGACGGTCTCGCGACCACCAGGGATCGAATGCAGCTCGATCAGCTTACCGGCCGCTGGCTGATCGATCGGCAAGTGAAAGCTGGAAACCTTCGTGTCGTCTGCAGTCGCCGCCAAATGCACTCCGCCCTGCCCGGCCGCCGCCGCGCCCGGCAACAGGAAGCGGGTGCCGGCGGGCACTTCCAGCTTCTGCTCGACGATGCCGGTCGCATTGCCGCGGGTCAACGACCGCAGCTTGTCGTCGTCGAGCCACAGGCGGGTGCGGGACAGCTCTTCACCCTGGCGCCGGGTGAGCTCGGCGAATTCTGATGCGCCGGAAGAGCTCATGCGATGCCAGATTTCGATCTCGCGATCGCCGGTCTCGAGCACACTGTGCAGCAGTCGGCCGCCGTCTTCGGTGTCGAACAGCTCCCAGCTCTCGGTGCCGAGCTGACGCTCGTCGGCATCGCGGTAGGCATACCTGCCGTGGGCAATCTCTTCGCCCCGCTGCCAGCGACCGCGATGGGGCGCCAGGCTGCCACGCAGGATGGCCGCCAGGTCAGCTTCGACACTGACGCTGGCGGGAGTCTCCACGATGCGCCCGATCTCTTCGCCCGCCTCGCGCACGATGACCGTCGGCACGTTGGTCACCTGTTCGCCGCGGATGAACTCCGCCGGCTGGGTGAAGCTACGATGGATCGACATCAAGTCGAGCCGGATATTAGGATTGTTCGCCTCTTCGAGCGCCTTGATCAACTTCGGCACATAGTTGCGACTGTCGCCACACCAGGTGCCGAGGGCGACCGTCACCTCGATCTGGCGATCGGTTGCTCCCAGGGCCGCGACGGCATCGGTGTCCGGTGCGTAGGCTTGCGCCCGGCGATGCCACGCCGGAGCCACATGGAATAGATCATCGAGCGGTGTCGGGCCTGTGGGGCCCTGGTGCGACGCAACCACAAGGAGCTGCTCGCCGACGGGCATCAGGTGGACCGCGGATCGTCCGCTACCGATCCGAATCGCCCGACTGATCACTTCCGACGCCTCAGCCGTGCGGGTCACGGCCCCCGTACCGTTGAAGGAGAAGCTCGACAGCGCCTGCCGTCGGACGTCGAGAGTCTCGGAGTCCATGACGTAGGCGGAGCCGAGAGCTTCACTCCACACCGCCAACTGCGAGGCGGCGTCCTCGATCTTGCCCACCAGTGTGACGACGCTCGGGTCGAGCTCGCCATCGACATAGACATCGCGCGAGGTGTCCGACCATTCCCGCTCGACCTTCGCCGCATCGCCCGGCAGGCTAGCCGGTAACAGGAGAGGCAAGAGGACAGCGAAGCCCGCGGCAAAAAAAGCGTTGAACAGGAACCGGCTCGGATTTCGAAACATTTTCGCTGCCTCCGTTCTGGACTGCCCCTGGTCGCCATCGATGGGGCGACTCCCTGCGTAGAGAACCTTACGGTAGAACGGGACAGCGCCTGAAGGAAGCGCACTCAATGCTTCTTTACCGGAGCCTTACATCACCTCTTGCCGGCCGGCTTCGTGCTATTTTTTATATCCGAAGCCTTTTACAGTGTCTTGACAGAGCGGTGTCTTGACAGAGCGGTGTCTTGACAGAGCGGTGTCTTGACAGAGTGGTGTCTTGACAGAAGAGTGCCTTGACAAACTGGCGCGTTGGCGAAGCCGCCTATTGACTCGACCGCGTGATTAGTCGGTCGGTTCGAGATCTGCTTCGAGACGATCCATCGCATCGAAAATCTCGAGCAGCCGAGCGCCTTTTGCGGTGATGGCGTACTCTACCCTGGGCGGCACCTCGGGAAAAATCGTCTTGCCCACCAGCTCGAACTCCAACAGCCGCCGCATGCATTCGTTCAGCGCCTTGGTCGATAGGCCTTCGACACTTCGAACCATCGCTCCCGGACGGTTGATGTCGCGGCGCAGCAGCTCGAAGACGGTCAGGGACCATTTGCAACCGGCAATGACCTGCACCAGGGAGCCCACTCGCGGCGCGACGCTCTTTCGTCGAGTGGGACTCTCTTCGGGAGTGATTTTTTTCACGGCAGTCATCTCTTTTACCCGCAGCAAGATGTACCTTTCGGTACCTACCTTACCCGAAAGTACCGACTTCCGCGCGGCCTTGGCACCCGGTACCTTGCAGGTCACCGGAACGGCAACGGCGCCCTCCGGAGACCCCAGGAGCACAATCATGTCTTTCGAGAATAAAGTTGCCGCCGTCACGGGTGGCGGTACCGGTATCGGCAAGGAAGTCGCGCGGACCCTTTTGGCTCGCGGAGCCTCCGTCGTCATCAATGGCCGCCGCGGTGACGTCCTCGACGCCGCGGCCCATGATCTCGATCCGAGCGGTGAGCGCATCGCCACCGTGGCCGGTTCGATCGCCGACCCGCAAGTCGCCCGAGCGCTGGTGGCCAAAGCTGTCGAGCGCTTCGGAGGTCTGGACCTGTTGATCAACAACGCCGGCATCTTCAAGCCCACCGGCTTCCTCGAGCACAGCGAGGAGGATCTCGACCGCTACCTCGACATCATCCTCACAGGGACCTTTCATGCCTCCCAGGCAGCCATCCCAGCCATGCAGCAGCGGGGCCGCGGCGCGATCGTCAATGTCGGATCTATGTGGGCCGATCACGCGGTGGGTGCCACGCCGTCGAGCGCTTACTCGGCGGCCAAGGCCGGCGTCCATGCCCTCACTCGCAACCTGGCAATCGAGTTCGCAGGCTCCGAGATTCGGGTCAACGCCGTCGCGCCGGCCGTGGTCGAGACTCCGGTCTACAACACCTTCCTGTCTGACGAGGAGGTGGACGAAGTACTTCCCACCTTCAACGCTTTCCACCCCATAGGTCGCAACGGCCAGCCGCGCGATGTCAGTGAGGCGATCCTCTACCTGGCTAGCGACGAAGCCGGCTGGATCACCGGCGCGATTCTGCCGGTAGATGGTGGCGTCACCGCCGGCCGAAGCTGAAGGCACGAGCTCGATTCCATCGATCAGCCCGGATCGAGGGCGTCCATTGCCACGAGGAGGGTCTCGTACTCCTCGCGGCACTCGCCGCAGAACGCCAGGTGTTGTCGCACTGCCGCCAGAGTTTCCGACAGCGGCTGCTCCTCGCGCTCGGCCTCCAGATACTCCGCCACTTGGGCGAGACATTCGTCACAGGCGATCTCGCGCGCTCGGGTCGCTTCGAGCATTTCGAGCAGGGTTCGTAGTCGGGTCGAGGTCGGCACGGGTCTTCTCCGGTTCGCAGG
>JBCCGX010001076.1:0-3672 GCA_039029035.1 Acidobacteriota bacterium
AAGGATGCACAGGCGTGACCCTTTCCGGTCGCTGGGCGCCCGGCCCCTGCACCGTGGTCCCCTTCTCCCCCTCCCGATGGTCGGCGTCTAGGCGCTTCCATCTCAGCGATCCCGGCCGCTCCTCGTTTGGGCGGCCGGCTTTTTCAAGCTCGCCGCGTCCGTCCGGGCCTGGTCCAAATCAGCGCCAAAACGTCGGTCCGGTGCTGCCTCCCGGACGGTCGCGGCTTTCTCTCTTTTCGGCCCCGCGTCGAGTCCGTGGCGGGCGTCTCTCTCCTGCTCGACCGTTCCCTCTGGCCCGGCGCGGCGGCCATCTCAGCTTTCCACCCATCACTACCCAACGGCGACGGCTCGCGCGCTGTCATAGGCTCCGCCGCCGTCTTCATGGACCCCGGCCGCCGTCTTAGATCATGCCTGGCTGATGGGTCCAGGCGCCGGCCGCTCGGGGTCGTGGCATCGACGATACCCACCCGGCGAAGGCCGGGTGGGCTTTTTCCACCAACGGGAGGGACACCAGTGACCACAGCAGATGATGCAGCAGAAGTAGCCAAGCAGCAGCCGCGCGCCTCAGACCTTCCCACCGCCTCAGTCCTGGCGCAAGCGCACGCCACACTCCGGGGCATCGAGCCCACGTCGGAAGCGGAGGCAAAGCTCAAGGAAGGTATGCGCGGCGTGCTCCGGATGATCGAGCAACAGTACAGCCGGATTGACGATCTCGAAGACGACATCGAGCGCCTATGGCTTCACTTCGATTTTCTAGTCAGCCACCGCCTACGCGTGCGCGGGTTGCGTGCCCTAGCTGACGACCTCGAGACGCAGGCCGGCGGCAGGGGCTGACTAGTGATCCCCGTATACAGCCGGAATCGCCTGATCCGCGAGCATGTCTGCGAGTGCGGCACCCTCCAACGGAGGCGGGTTCTCCGCCTCACCCGCCGCGACTTACTCAGCGTCGCAGACGTTGAGGTCCACGAGAACGGCGAGCGCTCCTACTGGATCAACTACCAGCCGGTAGATGCGCCTCTAACCCCTCACCGCCAGATAGAGACTCACTTCAGCCTCGCGCCTGTAGAACCTCAGATGCCCCCAGACGGGCGCGCCATGGCACGCGCTCAGATCCCATCAATCGCAGTCGCCGAGGACGCTACGCGCCAGCTACGGCGCCTCATGGAGCTAGCAAGATGACAGGAGACAGAACGGAAAGACTCACCTTGGCGGCGAGCATTGCACAAGCTGATCGAACGCGGGCCTTCTGCTCGACAGTCCGCGCGGTGTCGAGCAGTCACAGACAAATGCTCGGAGCAATCGCGAGCCAGCTAGACAGTTTGGACGAGTGCCACAGGCTTATTATGCTCCTCAACCTTGGGAAGAACCCATCCGCCTGCAGGATGCTTTGGCTTCTACACCGGCAGCTGTTGTGCCTGCAAAACGCGAGCGCAGCGCTTGTCATTGAGCGACATGATCAATTTGAGCGGCCCAGCAAGGATACCGATGAGATACCCACCCTTAGCAGTGAAGCGGAAGCGGAGCTAGTCCGGCGATTCGGCCAGCCGGAAGCGATCCTCGACTAGGTGGGCAGCTCGGGCAGCTCGGGCAGCTCGTTTCCCGTCTGGCGCTTGTATGCCTTCAGCCGTCGCTTGACTTCGGCGGCGACTCCCGCCGCTACGATGTCGGACATGGATTGACCGGCGAAGACTCCGAGCCGGCGCATGGTCGCATGGTCGGCGGCAAAGATCCTGACGGACAGCTTGACCCGCTCCCCCTTGCTCTGTGCCTTCGGGGTGGCAGGGTGGCGGGGTGGCGGGGTGGCGGCGGCGGGCTCGCCCTGGTCCGCTGGTACGCCTAGCACGTCGTCAATGGGATCCCCCGTGGTAGCTCTCGCGCCGAGCCCTGGTCGTTTCGTCATCTCTTCAGCTCCAATCGTTCGGCCACGTCGGCGGCGAGCGTGGCGTAATCCTTCGCACCCGTCGAGCAGCGGTCGTAATCGAAGATCGTCGCGCCATGGCTCGGCGCTTCGCGGAGTCGGACATTCGCGCGGATGATCACGTCGGACAGAACCGAGCCAAGCATCGAATCCGCCGCGAGTAGGTGTCGGAGATCTCGGTGGAGGTTGGTCCGCAGATCACATCGAACCTGCACCACCGCAGACACTCTCAGCCGGCGATTGAGCCGATCTCGCACCTTGCCGATGATCGTCTTTAGGCCCGGCAGGTCTTCGAGATCGGCGGCGCCCTCGATCGGAATCAGAATGTCAGTCGCGGCAGTCAGGCCGAGCGTTTGGCAAAAACTCGCGGATCCAGGCTGATCGAACACAGCCACAGACCAGCGGCGGCGGGGCAGCTTGCGCATCAGCTCGGCGAGCGCCATAGCTCCCCCCGGCTCGGCGATCAACTCACGCTCTGCTCGCATCAGATGACCGCTCGACCGGATCAAGTCGAAGCCCGGCCCCGTCTTCATCTCCACCGGCTGCGCCAGCTCGGCCAGGTCGCCGCCATCGGCGAGCACGTCATACAGGCGCCCGTCTGGGTCCGCTTCGTTGGCGAGCCATTTCGAGGCACGGGCGGCGGGGTCGAGATCGATCAGCAGGACGCGCCCGGCCAACAGCTCGGCGAGCCCGGCTGCCAAGTTTACGGCGGTCGTGGTCTTGCCGCTTCCGCCCTTCGAATTTGCTATCGCGAGTCGCTTCAATCTGAGCCCTCCGAGGTTTGTTATCGAGAGCTCCATTATAGCAGCAGGGTGGCATGGTGGCAGGGTGGCATGGTGGCAGGGTGTCATGGTGGCAGGGTGGCAGGGTGGAGGGACTGAGAAATGCCGAATGAATGTTCCACAACGTCAAACGTGATCTTGACTTCGGCGTCCGACGCCTTGTGTCGCCGGAAGCTCCGCCTGCATCAGCTCGGCCTTGATCTTCTCGGGTCGAATTCCGCAACGATCGCCGCCGCACGTTTTGCGTCGCTCATAGATTGGTTCTTCTATCTATCGATTTATCCGCTTACTTTTAGAGCCAATTCTATCAGATGAGAGAACAGCACCCTTCTCAAAAGAGGGTGTGGGGGTGTTTGAGGGTGTCTCTAATCCCCCGTGTGAAAAAATGGCTGAAGAAGACAAAATACAGGAGAGAGTGTGTGAGACACCCTCTCCTACCCTCACACCCTCTCGTCGAGCCGCTCTAGCATCCATCGCTTACTGCGTTTCGCCTTGTCGGCTTGGGCTTCCGCGACGATCGCGCGACCGTCGTAGAATCGGCCTGCCAGGTTCCTGAACAGGGTGCCGATTTCGCGGGCGTCGGGAGTCTCGCCCCTCATGCGAGGCAGACACGCGGCAAACGCCTCTCGAATCTGGTCATACTTTTCTCGATTGATGGCGAGATCCTTCGCCAACTCGGCAGCAGTCCTCTTGTAGACGGTCTCTTCGCTTAGGTATCGATCAAAGGCGGCAACCAGTTGACAGCGGCTATCAATTTCGTCTGAGGCGGCCTCCCTTAGATCGTCCATCGTTAGGGCTGGATCCTCCATCCCACACCAGCGGACGGCGAACCTGATAACCCGGTTCCATTGGGGATTGAGACCGCTCGCCGGTCGTAGGTTGTAGGGCTCGGCTTGCATCTCGTCGGTGATGGTCTGGGGTCGGTCGTGCGGTTTGATCTCGAGGAAGAATCCCCGAAGGATCGTCAACGCA
>JBCCGX010001077.1:0-3668 GCA_039029035.1 Acidobacteriota bacterium
CCCCGAGCCGCCCGTTGCACTGTTGGCGCTGACGTTGACTCCGGCCAAAGGTCGCTCGCCATCGAGCACGATGCCGGTCAACGTGAAGCCGGTACCGAATTCGATATTCTTCTCCACTTGGCCGACGCCTTCAGGAATCTCGACCTGCAGCGTGACTTGCCGGCCACTCCCGGCAACCTGGGCGGTTATGTTCCATTGGCCGGGCGCCAGGTCGTCAAAGGCATATCGGGCCTCGAAGTCCACTCGTCCCTGGCGCATACCGCCGGCCTGACTGAAGGCCATCAAAGACAGAGAGCCGAGCTCGTCGAATTCGAGGCCGACAACCTGCCCCTCGAGGGTCGAGCCACGACTCAGCTCGAGTAAGAGCCCGGTGACGTCGTTCGAGACCTCGAAGGGCTCGGAGCGTGCGGGGGCCCAGCCCTCGCGCGACGCGGTGACCACATATTGACCCTCGGTGATGCCCTCGAGAGTGAAGAGACCGGCCGCGTTGCTCACCACTTTCGAGTGACTGCCGAACGAGAAGTGCATTCCCGCTCGGACCGACTCTTGTATCGCGACCGCCGCACCGCCAACCGACGAACCGTCCGGTGTCACCACCTGACCCGTGACGGTGAAACCACCCTCGAGCACCAGGTCAACGACATTGGTACCGGGCCGCAGCTCGACATTCTTCTTGATCTGACGGTTCTGGTGCCGGACATTGATCATCGCCGCGCCGATCGGTGCGCCTTCGAATCGGTAGCGTCCTTCGACATCGGTCTGGCCCCCGGCAGACACACCCGCTATTCCATGCAGACTCTGGGTCCGCTCGGTCGCGTTGACCGACGCCCGGGCGACCGGTTTGCCCTCCTCGGTGGTGACCAAGCCTTCGACGACCGATCCGGCACGCAGCACCACCTCGAGCTCGACCACCGCGCCGGCCGCGACCTCGATGCCGGTCCGCATCTGCCGTTGATATCCCTCGGCGTGGATGTTCACTTCCAAGGTGCCTGGTCCGACGTCCTCGATGGCGAAGAGCCCCTCCTCATCGGTGCGAGCCCAGGTCGGGCGGCGCATCACACTCATTGTCGCCGCGGTCATCGAGCGATGATCCGGATTGGCAGAAACCGTGGCCCGTGGGATGGGGCGGTCCCGCTCGTCGACCACCTTGCCCACCATTTGGCCAGCGGGATGGAGCTCGATCACCACCGGCTCCGAGGTCGGCGGCCGGAGCTCGGTCACCACCGCGATACCGTAGCCTTTCTTGGTTGCCGTCAGATTCAACGCCTGATCCGGCAACAGATCGACAATGGCGAAGCGCCCGTCTTGACCAGACCGAGCCTGCCCGAGCTCCCCAGGCTTGTGGCCGCCGCGCGAGAAGCCGGGGCGAGACAGATCGGCAGTAATCTCGACCTCGGCAACGGCGGCGCCGTCCGCATCGATCACCCGGCCTTCGATCACAGCGCCTGGCACCAGCACTACGGTGCCGAAGTCGACTCGCCCGTCCCCCTGGCTGATCCTCAGGCCTGGGACCTTGGCCGGCGCGAAGCCCGCGGCACGCACCGCCAGATCGTAGCGCCCGGCCGCAAGATCGGGGATCTCGAAACGCCCCTCACCGTCGGTCAAGAAGGACGGTTCGATGCCTTCGTCTTCGGGCCGCCGCACCGTTCGAATCATGGCTTGCAGATCGTTGGTCGGCGGCGGCAGCTCGAGCACCACCTCGGCACTGGCCACCGGTACGTCGTCTTCATCGACCACTCTGCCGACGGCGAGGCGCCCCGGACGCAGCACGACTTCTAGCTTCGCCCGCTGCTGGAAAGGCTCCAAGGGCTCGACTTCGAGCCGACGGGGCGCGAAGCCGGCACGTTCGAACTCGAGTTGGTAGCCGACCCCGGCGGCCAGCCCCGTGACTTGGAACGTCCCTCCTGAGGACGTTGTGCCCCGCCAACCGGCCCGCATCCGCTGGAGGGCGGGCGAGAACGGGTCTGGGCCGGGCAGGAGCGTCAGGTCGATCGCCACACCGCCGATCGGCGCACCATCCGCGTCGACCACCCGGCCGCTCAAGGAGGCCGCGGGGGCCAGTGCGATGGCCGGTGTCTCCGTGGCGCCGCCATCGCGCACCTGGCTGCGGCCCGGTTGGTAGCCCGCCGCCACACCCTGGACCCAGCGCGACTTGTAAGCCCCCATATCGAGGGCATAGCCTCCTCGGGCGTCGGTCACCGCGAGCTCGCCACGCACCGCCCAGACGACGGCTCCTCCCACCGGATCCCGATTCGCCGTATCGAGCACCCGGCCGCGCAGCGTCACTGGCGGCTCGAGGCGCAGGCTCTCGACCTTGCCCTCGCTTTTGGCAAAGTCGAGCTCGAACGAGCCGTGCCAGCGCTCGGCGGTCACCATCCGCACCGCTCGGATCCGATCCGCCTGCAGCACGAGGGGAAGTTGGCCCTCGGCGTCGCTCATACCCAGCGGCAGAAGGGCACTGCCCTGGTAGGCAATAGCGCCCTCCAAGGATCGCTTCTCACGATCGGTGACGCGCACCGTGCCGGCAACCCCTGCTGGCACCTTGATCTCGACCGAGCTTTCGTCGATCACCTCGTAGACTCGCAATGGATGGCCATCGGCCAGGATCTCGAGCTGGATTTTTTCGTCTCTCCCCAAGGGCAGCCGGGCAACGCCATCGTCACCCGCCGTCGCCAGGCGCAATTGCGGTCGCCAGCCGCTACCCCGAACGTTGAGAGCGGTGGCGCCGACCCGGCCTGACAAGGGCTGCTTCTGCTCATCGATCAGGCGCACTTCGAGATCGGCCGCCGGCGTCAGCTTCACTGCCGGCAGCACCGCCGCCTCGACCAGGGGAATCAGACGAAACTCGACCGTCAACATGCCGCGCGGCGAAGCCACCACCTTCCACATGCCCTGCTCCGGAGCGGCGATCTCGAAGGTGCCATCGCTGCCGGTGCGAGTGCTGGCCACCGGCTCCGGTCCCGGCTGGCCTCCCAGCCGCAGCTTCGCCCGCTCGTAGGTCGACGGGATCGGCTCGAGGTGCACTGCGACTTTGGAGCGGGGCTCGCCGTCAGGATCCAAGACTTGACCGACGATCGGAATCCCGGCCGCCGCCACCATCGCCGGCCACGCCGACAGCAGGAGAAACCAGATCACAGCACGATGCAGCACGGCGCGAAACAATACGGCACGAAGCAACATAGAAACCTCCCTCTGCGGAGTCAGAGTCGTTCGAGAAAGATACGGCGTCATCGGTGAGATTGTTCATTTCCATGGTGCTGTGTCGCCTACCAGAGTGTCGCCCAACAGAGTCGTGCAACCGCGACATATAGAGAAGCAAACATAGAATCAGTGACACTCATGGAACCCACCGCCACCATCGAGCCCGACGATCGCCGACACCCGGATCGATCCGGCGACACGGCGAGCCCGGCGCTGCCCCATGGCGCGACCCTCGGCCGCTACGTCGTGCTGGAGCCCTTGGGTAGCGGCGGCATGGGCGTCGTGTACTCGGCCTTCGACCCCAAGCTCGATCGGCGCGTGGCGCTCAAGCTGGTTCATCCGCGGCATCTCCGGTCGAGGTCACGCCGCGAGACCCAGCAGAGGCTCGAGCGCGAAGCCCAAGCGCTGGCCCGGATGAGCCACCCCAACGTGCTCGCGGTCCATGATGTCGGCGACGTCGGAGGGCA
>JBCCGX010001078.1:0-3666 GCA_039029035.1 Acidobacteriota bacterium
CACGTCGATGAACTGCCCGGGCGGCAGCAGGATCGGCTCCTCGATGAACGGTACGATCGGCAGCGCCGGATCGCGCGACAGCGGCAGGCAGCCGTCGACCAGGTTCTCCGGCAGGCCGATGGGGAAGTTGTCGGCGTTGCCGGGGCTCGAGATGGCGAAGGCGCCGGTGCCTGGCGGCATCGGCCCGCTGATCGCCGGTAGGCGCGCCGAGTTCACCATCTCGATCCCGAGCAGGCCGGAGAACGTTGCTGTCGGATCGTTGTTGGTGATGCGGTAGGTGTGGGCCGTCTGATCACCCGGATGGACTTTGGCGATCGGCAAGCCCAAGGTCAATTCCAGATCGAGCCGCGGCAGGCTGGGGTCGCCCGGCGCTGGCTCGGCCAGACAGAGCATCGAGTCGTTCGTGGCCTCGAGCACCATGCCATCGAGCAAGGTGACGGTCGCCGTGCCGTCGACCGTGCACATGCGCGGCGGCCCGGCCGGCAGGGTCACCGGGATGTTGAAATCGTTGTAGCCGAAGACAATCGCGCTGCCGCTGATCGAACCACTGCCATCGCCGGCCGGGGTACAGGTGACCGTGAGGTCGACATCGACCGCATAGGGTCCTCCGGGGCAGAGGCCGGTGCCGGGAGGAAAGTCGAACATCTGGAAGAAGACGGTGATCGGCACGTCGAACGTGCCGCCGCCGGGCAGGAGGAGGACCGACGGCGCGCCCTGCGACAAGACCAACGTCTTGCCACAGAAGGGTTGTGGTGGGGTGCCGCCACAGGCCCCCGCCGGCTGCGCGGCCAGCAGAGTGAGGCCGACGAGACCTAAGGTGAGAGTCAGAGTGAGACGCAGACAACGACTGGCGTGACGTTCCGAGACCCCTTCGATTCGACTCTGTTGCACGATCGTTTCCCCTTGGTAGACCCGTGATTTGGGCGAGATCCGCCAGTCCCTGGCGATCTCGCGGTGAGACGCGTGGTGTGCTGTCAACCAAGGAGATCCCCGGTAGCGGGCAGCGTTACCTCGCAAGGCAAAGAAACTTCCTCCTCTGTACTAAGATCGCGGCCGATGCCAGGCCCCTGCGCGACCCGATTTCTGCGATCCGAGCCATCGGCCACCCACGAGGCCGCGCCCTGATCGACACCTCCCCCACCTCGGCTTCCCCGGCTCTCGAGCTGCGCGGGATCGTCAAGCGCTTTCCCGGCGTCGTGGCCAACGACCACATCGACCTCATCGTCGAGCGCGGCGAGATCCGCGCCCTACTGGGCGAGAACGGCGCCGGCAAGACGACCCTGATGCGCATCCTCTATGGCCTCGATCCGCCGGACGCGGGGGAGATCCTCCTCGCCGGCCAGCGGCAGAGCTTCCGCTCCCCGACCGACGCCATCCGGGCCGGGCTGGGGATGGTGCACCAGCACTTCATGCTGTTCCCGTCGCTCACCGTGGCCGAGAACGTGGTCTACGGCCAAGAGCCGCGAAGACGCGGCTTTCTCGATCGGCGGGAGGCGGCAAGGCGGGTGGCGGCCCTGGCCGAACGCCATGGTTTGGCGGTCGATCCGGCGGCGCGGGTGGCAGATCTGCCGGTGGGCCTCCGCCAGCGGGTGGAGATCCTCAAGACGCTCTATCGCGAGGCCGAAGTCCTGATTCTCGACGAGCCGACCGCGGTGCTGACACCGCAGGAGAGCGCCGGGCTCTTCACCATCCTGCGCCACCTCGCCGAGCAAGGCAAGACGATCGTCTTCATCACCCACAAGCTGCAGGAGGTGATGGCCCTCGCCGACCGTGCCACCGTGCTGCGCGACGGGCGAGTGACCGCGACCGTTCGCGTCGCCGAGTCCTCCCCGGCGGAGCTCTGCCGGCATATGGTGGGCCGCGAGGTGGATCTGCAGGCGCGGCGGACGTTGCCTCGGGCATCGGACACGACCCGCGACGAGATCCTGCGGGTCGAAGATCTCGTCGTTCAAGACAGTAGCGGTCGGGCGCGGGTGGACGGCGTCCGCTTCGTTGCCCGTAGCGGCGAGATCGTCGGGCTGGCCGGGGTGACGGGTAATGGCCAAGCCGAGCTCGTCGGTGTGCTGGCGGGGCTGCTGCCACCGGCCCGAGGGACGATCGCCCTGCTCGGCGAGGACATCACCCACGCGACGGTGGAGGCACGACGGCGCGCCGGCCTGGCCTACGTACCGGAAGACCGGGCGGGTACCGGCCTGGCGACCGGTGCCAGCGTCGCCGAAAACCTGTTGATGGGCTGGCGCTACCACGGCCGGGTGGCGCGGCGCGGCCTGCTGTCGCCCGCCGGCATCGCCGAGTTGGGCGAGCAGTTGGTCGGGCGTTTCGCCGTCAAGACCCCGTCGATCGCCGAGGCGGCCGGACGACTCTCCGGCGGCAATCAGCAGAAGGTCGTCGCGGCACGAGAGCTGTCGCACGAGCTACAGCTGTTGATCGCCGAGCAACCGACCCAAGGCGTCGACATCGGCGCGGCCGAAAAGATCCACGCGGATCTCTTGACGGTGCGGCAGCGCGGCGGGGCAGTGCTACTGATCTCGGCCGACCTGGGTGAGCTACTCCGCCTGGCCGATCGCATCCTGGTGCTGTTCGAAGGTCGAATCGTCGGTGAGGTCGCGGGCGAAGCGGCCGATGAAGCAACCCTGGGCCTGTTGGCGGCCGGTGGCGCGGCCGCATGAAAGACCGACTACTCCGAACCGCTCGCCTTGGGGCGCCTGCCTTCGTCGCCATCGCCAGCGCCCTGGCCGCGGGCGCCCTGCTGATGCTCGCCACCGGCCACGATCCGATCGCCGCCTACCGCGCGATGGTCGACGGCGCCCTCGGTGGCCGTGGTTTCGCCAACCTGCTGGCCACCTTGGCGCGGGCGGTGCCGATCGTCGGCATGGGCTTGGCCGCCGCCATCGCCCTGCGCGGCGGCTTCCTGAACCTCGGCGGCGAAGGCCAGTTGGTGCTCGGCGGTGTCGCCGCGGCGCTCGTCGCCCTGTATGCGCCGCTACCGGCGATCCTGCTCCTGCCCGCGACGCTGCTCGGCGGCGCCCTGGCCGGCAGCGCCTGGGCTTACCTGGCGACCGTGCTGGAGCGGCGCTTCCATGTCGCCCTGTTGATTGGCACTCTGCTGCTCAACTACCCCGCCCGCTACCTCGCCTCCTACCTGGCGAGTCATCCCTTGCGCGATGTCGCCTCCGGCATGGCGCAGACCTTCCGCGTGCCGGCGGCGATCGAGCTACCACAAATGGCCGGCGGCCGCCTGCACGCCGGCGCCTTCCTGATCCTGGCGCTGGTCCTCGCCAGCCACTGGATCCTGCGTCGCACCCGGGTGGGCTACGAGCTGCGGATGACCGGCCTCAACCCGCGATTCGCCCGCTACGGCGGGGTCGACACCCGCCGCCTGGGCCGCCGTGCCATGCTGACTAGCGGTGCCATCGCCGGATTGGTCGGTAGCCTGGAGGTCCTCGGCACCCACCACCGATTCATCGACGGTGCCCTCACCGGCCCGCTCTATGCCTGGACCGGCTTGATGGCGGCGCTGCTGGCCGGTTCGAGCCCCCTCGGGGTGCTCGCCGCCGGCCTGTTCTTCGCCGGAGTCCACACCGGTGGCTTCGGCATGGAGCGCGGTGCCGACGTGCCGCGAGAGCTCTCACGGGTGCTGCAGGCGCTGATGATCCTGCTCATCGC
>JBCCGX010001079.1:0-3664 GCA_039029035.1 Acidobacteriota bacterium
AACGGCGGTGCCAACAAGTTCTCGATCGACGACATCGACGGCGGCCGCACCCCGTTCACCATCGAGGCTTCGACGCCGACCAACTCGCTCTACGTCGACAGCAGCGGCCGCATCGGCCTCGGCACCAACGCCCCGGTGGCCGACGTCCACGTCAAGACCGGCAATACACCCACCGTGCGTCTCGAGCAGGACGGCAGCTCGGGCTTCACCGCTCAGACCTGGGACCTGGCCGGCAACGAGGCCAACTTCTTCATCCGTGACGCCACTAACGGCTCCGCTCTCGCCTTCCGGGTCTTCCCGGGTTCGGGCACGTCGAACGCGCTCAGCATCGCCGCGGATGGCGACATCGGCCTGGGGACGACCTCGCCGACCCAGGCGCTCGACATCAACCAGGGTTCTGGAGGCGGCAACATCCGGATCGTCGGTAACAACGTCGGCAACATCATGCAGGACGACACCTCCGGCGCGCAGCAATTCGTCAACGGTGACCGTTACCGGCTCCGGGGCCTCGACTCAGCCGGCGCGCCGGCCATTGACGGCATGTCCATGAGCCTGACGGACGGCGTTGTCGGCATCAACTGTCCCGACGCCTTCGAAGTCGTCGCTGGCGCGCGCCTCGTCGTCGGCGATGGTGACGGTTCCTGTGCCGGGACCTTCTCGGCCATCATCCCTGGCAACGGGACGGTCAATACGTCCTCGCGCACGGCCAAGGAAAACTTCCAGGCGGTCGACAGCGACGGTATCTTGGGGAAGATGGCCAACATCGGCGTCTACACCTACGACTACATCTCGGGCCCCAAGGACAGCATGGGCCTGATCGCCGAGGACTTCCATCAGGTCTTCGGCCGCGGCTCGGACAAGATGATCAGCGACCGCGAGGTGCAGATGGCCATGTGGCTGGCGATCCAGGAGATGGCCGCGAAGATCGGTACGCTCGAGGCTGAGCTGGCAGCGGCCCAAGCCGACTGAAGAAAAGCACATCGATCGTTCTGAAGGCGGGCCTTGCGGCCCGCCTTTTTCGTGCTTGCAAGGCGCCCGCGGGGCTTGACTTTCAGCCGCGTCGCGGCTATAGTCTTATGTATTCAAATAGATGCTTCGCATCGACGTAGGGCTTGGGGAAGACTCCTACATCGATCGCAGGCTTCTCGAAAATTCTGAACATCGGTTGGGTTCGAGACCACACATCGAGTGGTCACGGCGCCTGGGTTGTTTCGGCCCGACGTTGTGATCCGCCTTCACAGAATCTCTCCCAAGAGTTGATTCCGTGAGGAAATGTCTTGTGTCCGGGTTTTACCCCGGGCGACTGGAACGGCATCGTGGCGTTCCAGGACGATTGTCATCACCAAGGAGACTCATCTATGAAGCCGCAGGCTCACATTGCTCGCAGTCCGTTCGTCTTGTCTGTCCTCGCCGCGCTCACTCTTCTGACCGTGCTGCCCGGGACCGCTGCCGCCAACAGCGAGATCGCGGAAGTGCAGAACTACGGCACCCTGCTCGCCTTCGAGCCGTTTGTCGAATACGACCGGTTGGTCCTCACCGTCACCGGCCCGTGTGACTTCCAGTTCCGCGAGGTCTTCGATCGCAGCAGCACGCCGGTCTTCAAGCTCAACGAAGAGACTATTGATGGGACCTACACCTACTCCTTGAAGAAGATTGATCCTATCGACAACAGCATCCTCGACGTGCTGGCGCAGGCTCGCAAGCTCGACGACAACAAAGAGGTCCGGGCGCTGTGCCGCGCGGGTAAGCTGCCGGGAGCCCCGGCGGTGCAATCCCACGGCTTCCTGGTCGCCGAAGGCAAAATCGTCTTCGACCTGGGTGAGACCGAAGACAAATTTGGCGTCGAGGGGCCGGTCGACTTCGACATTCCGTTCAAGGACGAGAGCGGCGTTATCCCGTTCAAGGATTTCGTCATCAACGACGACCTGATCGTCGACGGCTCAGCCTGCATCGGCTTCGATTGTGTCAACGGTGAGAGCTTCTCCTTCGACACTATCCGCCTCAAAGAGAACAACCTGCGGATCAAGTTCGACGACACCTCGGTCGCCGCCAGCTTCCCGCGCACCGACTGGCAGCTGACCGCCAACGCTTCGGCCAACGGCGGCGCCAGCAAGTTCTCGATCGACGACATCTCCGGCAGCCGCACGCCCTTCACCGTCGAGGCCAACGCCCGCAGCCACTCCCTCTACGTCGACGACGGCGGCCGCATCGGCAACCGCACCTCCACCCCGTCGACCGAGATCCACACCATCGACGGCGACACCCCGACCCTGCGCCTGCAGCAGGACGGCTCCTCCGGTTTCGCCCCGCAGACTTGGGATGTGGCCGGTAACGAGACCAACTTCTTCGTCCGCGACGTCAGCAACGGCTCCACCCTGCCCTTCCGCATCCGCCCGGGCGCCCCGACCAGCGCGATCTTCGTCGACGTCGACGGTGACGTCGGCATGGGCACCGCGTCGCCTGACGGCCTTTTGCACATCGACGCCGGCACCGGCGGTGGCAACCTGCGGGTCGAGGGCAACAACATCGGCTACATCCTGCAAGATGACACCTCCGGCATTCAGCACTTCATCAACAACGACCGCTACCGTATCCGCGGCCTGGACTCGGCGGGGACCGCGACTTCCACCGGGATCTCCCTCGGCCCGGCGTCTGGTGTCTTCGGCGTCAACTGCAACGATGGCGCGGCCCCCGCAGCCGCCGCCACGGCCAATTTCGTCGTTGGTGACGGCGACGCCTGTGACGGCGTCTACACGGCGATCACCGCAGGTAGCGCGCCGGTCACCTCTTCCTCGCGCGATCTGAAGGAGAACCTGCAGCCGATCGCCGGCCAGGACATCCTGCAAAAGATCGCCGGCGTCGGTGTCTACGCCTACGACTTCATCGATGGTCCGAAGGACAGCATGGGCCTGATGGCGGAGGACTTCCACCAGGTCTTCGGCCGCGGCTCCGACAAGATGATCAGCTCGCAGGAGGTCCAGATGGCCCTCTGGCTGGCGGTGCAGAAGCTCACCAGCAAGGTCGAGACTCTCGAAGCCGAGCTGGTTGAGGCGCGAGGCGCATCGGTCGACTGAAGCTGATCCGCAAGCTCCGCTAGGGCTGACCCACGCCTGAAGGAGCCCACGGTTCCGAACGAAAAGAGCGGCCATCCGGCCGCTCTTTTCTTTTTTGAAGTTTCTTGATGCACGCTCCGGCATTCCTGCGCATAAGCCTGGTGAGAACGTCAAAAACGGCCCCGAAAGAGCCCGCTCTCAGCACAACACAGGCTCGATAAGACACCACCGGAGACCCTCATGAAACTGCACAAGACAATCGCCTCAGCAGCCCTTTCCGCCCTCCTCATCGGCTCCGCCGGAGCCGCTTTCGCCGCCCCGATTGCCCAGGTCAACCTGAGCGCCGCCGGCGTCGACTTCGCCATCCAGGGTGCCGGCTCCGGCGCCTACACCGTCGTCCTCGGCGGCCCCGATGGCTTCCACGCCCAGCACGACTTCAAGGGCCAGGCCCCCTACGTCAACCTCACCGATGGCAAGGGCAACGCCCTGCCCGCCGGCCTCTACACCTGGACCCTGACCGAGAACCGCGTTGCCGACAGCGAGCGCGACGCCAGCACCACCTTCCAGGCCCGCACCCAGAGCGGATCCTTCACCATCCTCGACAACGGCAG
>JBCCGX010001080.1:0-3664 GCA_039029035.1 Acidobacteriota bacterium
CAGCAGCTGGCGCAGCGCCATCAGGTTGAGCCCGATGTTCGACCCGAGCTCGAGCACTGACCGTACGTTGCGCGTCCGCGCCAGGATCTTGCCGAACAGCGCTGTGTTCGCGGCCACCCAGCGCTGCCCCCGGTTGCGCTCCGCATAGTCGTTGCCGAACTGGCCTTGCCAGAAGGCTTCCTGCTCGGTAGTGCCGGCTCCGGTTTCGGACATGGGCCGGCATCTTAACCCGGTTTGCTCCTCACCCCTGCAGGTGGGCTTCGCGCCAGATCCGCGCGGTGTGGAGCACTGTGCTCCTGATCGGCGGGGGACCGACGACTCTTTGATGGTTCTTGGACTGTTCTTTAAGGGTTTCGCGACCACTCCTGCCGGAGCCCGGAAGTAGGTTCGTCTCGCCTCGTCAATCGACACGAGGCCTCCGTCAACCGGCCTCTCCGGGTCCACCCGACGCGGCGAGGTGAACCAAGAACCTCAAGAGGAGTAAGACATGCCTACACACCCTCATCGAACAACCTCGAGTCTTGTCGGCCTCTGCCCGGCCCTGCCTACGGCCCTTTGCCGTCTGGCCTTGGCCCTGCTGGTGCTCACCGTCGTCGCGCCGGCTGAGGCCGCAACAACTTTCCCCACCGACTGTGGCCTCCATCCGAACGACTGCGCCGGTGTCGCGCTAGCCAATCGCTATGGCACCAACGGCTTGAACGACAACCCCCGTCGGTTCAATCCGGCCGTGCATCCGCCGGTCGAAAAGATGTTCCGGGTGACGATGGACCTCCAGACCTATCCGGACGCCATGTGCAACGACGGCTCGCCGGCAGTCTTTTACTTCGCCGCGGCGCCGGCCGGCTCCATCAACGCGGACAATTGGGTCATTCAGCTCGAGGGCGGCGGCAGCTGTCTCAGCGCACAAGATGAGGACGGTCTACACCAGGACTGCATGGATCGATGGACCGGACGTGGACCGGATCGCCTCGACTATCCGCGCAAGATGTCCACCGACCTGGATGGCGACGGTGTGGTCGACCTGGCCTTTCTGCCCTTGGAGGGTCGGGTTCCGGGCTTGCTCGGCGCCGCCTCGGTGGTCACCGATCCAACGGACAACGGTGGCGCCGACGCCTGGAACCGGCTCTACTTGAACTACTGCTCGTCGGATCTCTGGCGCGGGCGGAGCGGCTCCCAGGTGCTGGACGACGGCGAATGGACCGACGCGGCCGGCGGCACGCAGATCTACGAACCGCTCGACAACGCCTACTTTCACGGGCACTGGATCCTGGACAACATTCTCGACGCCGTAGCAGCAGGGGTCACCAGTGACGATGGCGATCACTTCCTGCGCCTCGATACGACGCCGGACAAAGTCGTGCTGGCCGGCGAGTCGGCCGGCGGCGGTGGCGTGATCGCCAATCTCGATTACCTCGCCGGCAAGGCACTCTGGGGAGATGGCGTCACCAAGGGCGTCGCCGGCGCCACCACGGTGCCGCCGTTGGCCTACGACGATGTCGCCATCCCCTGGTACACCGGCCCCCAGACGGTCCAGGAATGGGATTTGAGCGTGCCCGTGCTGGTCGATGTCGATCTCGATGCCAACGGCGTGATCGACACCCATGACAGGGAGGCCGGTACGGCGCTTCGGCGCAACGTCTACGAGACAATCCTGGACGCCTTCGTCGACCAGTCTTGCGCCGCCGCCAACACCGACCCTCTGGCGCCGGACCCCAACCAACGCCACTGGCTCTGTCACACCGCCGTGCCCCTGTTCGAGGACGGGCACATCACGACCGAAATCCTGATCAAGCAAGACCTCGCGGACTCGGTGATGAGCGCGGGTATTCCGGCATTCGGGGAAGGCGTGCGAACCACCATGGGCAGCACCCCGGCCAACTTCTACTACTTCGGGCCCAAGTGCGGCCATCACGAAACCTTGTCGAATACGTCTCGGTTCAAGGGCGATCGGGTGACCGACCCAGTGGTCGGCCGAACTGTGAGCTACCACACGGCCATCGCCGAGTTCATCGACGGCCTCTACACCTCGATCTATCACCAGCCCGGCGTCACGATCAGAAGTTGTGCGCCGTAAGGCCGACATCTGCCGCAGTCGGCCGGTCCTAGCACGGGGGTCCTTCGACCACCTCAGATCGGCCGCCTGACCGGACAAGGGGCGGATTCGACCGTCCCTTGTTGCCCTCGAACATGGAAGCCCGTCACGGCGAGCAACGTCGCAGGAGCGATGCTCCGCGCCCAGCGCAGCAGCTCGCACCAGCGCGGCTACACAGCGCGCGGTGCGTCGCCCCCGTGTCCGCGATCGGCTTCCATGGCTCGCCAGACAGACATCACGGAGACCCCAATGATCCAACCAGTCATACGCCTCAAGGTACCGTTCTTGATTCTCCTGCAAGTCGTTCTCCTCCTGCCGACGGGTGCCGAGGCTCTGGGCTGCAACAGCCTCTGGTCCCTGCGCAACGGCGGCGGCCTCGCCTGCGACGACGCGGGCTTGAATACCCTTTACGACAACCCCACCGTCGCGACGGCCGGCACCGGCCCCCTGCTCGGCCTCTTCGCGCCGAAGTGCGCCGACGGCACCAATAGCTGTGCCGGGAACGAGGTCCGCTGTATGGACGGCACACGCCCGATCTACTACGTCGACCCGGCCGAAGACGCCAACGGTCTGCCCTTGATCAGCAACCGATGGATCTTCTGGACGACCGGCGGCGGCACCTGCATCGATGGCATGGCTTGCGGCAACCAGTACTTCAACGGTAATCACGCCGCCATGACCTCCGCCTCGGCGAGCCGTTATCGATCCGAAGCCGGCATCTTCAGCAACGAACCGACCGAGCCGAACCTCTTCCGCCACTACAACCGGGTCTATCTGCGCAAGTGCACCAACGATCGGCTCTCTGGCGCCAAGACCCACAACGGCATCGTCGTCAACGGCGGTGGTGACACGGTGGATCTCTTCGCCCACGGTCACTTTATGTGGCAGGCGGTCTTCAACGATCTGGTCACCAGCCACCCCTCGATCGGCAAGAAGTACTACACCGGTGCCTGCGTCACCGATTGCGACAACAGTTGCCCACCGAACACGACCTGCGATTGGCTGCCTAATCTGAGCAATGCCACCAAGATCGTGCTCATCGGCTGGTCCGGTGGCGCCACGGGTTTGATCAATCAGCTCGACACCATGGTGCCCGACCTCCAGCTACTCGCCCCCAACGCCGACATTCGAGCGGTCTTCGACGGCCGCTTCAATCCCTCCCTGGATGTGCAGGCGGCTTTCTGGGCCGATACCAACCCGGTCGATGGCCTCAACGACTACACCCAATGCGCCGCACCGGCCATCTCACCGAACTGCATCGACGCCAACCTGGACGGCATCGTCTCCCACGACGAGTCCCTGAACGCGCCCGACAACAGCTACAGCAGCCTCTTCAACACACCTGGAGAGCTACCCCTCAATGCGGCCTGCCCGGCCTGCGGGCTCGACTACTCCACCTTCCACTTTCGAATCGGCCAACGCGCGTGGCAAGCCCATGACTTCCTCGGCTACCCGCTCGATTCGAGCTGCGAGGACGAGCACGGGATCGACGCTCCGGAGTGCTTGGAACCGATGCACGTGCTGATGAATCACGTGGCCACGCCCCACTTCATCCGGGTTGCCCTCGAGGAC
>JBCCGX010001081.1:0-3657 GCA_039029035.1 Acidobacteriota bacterium
GCCCTCGTTGCGAAACAGGCGGTTGGTCGGCTCCTGGCCCCGGGCGAAGCCGCCGATGCGCGAGCCATTGATCAGGAAGACGTCGAGATCGTCGTCCTGATCGTAGTCGAAGAGGGCGACGCCGGCCCCGGTGGCGGCTGGTAAGTAGAGCTTGTCGGCTTCTCCCGAGACCTGGTGGAAGGCTGCTAGGCCAACCTCCTGCGCCACGTCGACGAAGTACATCGGCGCAGACTCAAGGGTTGCGGTCGCTGTGTCCGCGTCGTCGGTCGAGACCTCGGTCGAAGTGGCCGGGGGCTCGCTAGGGGACTGGCAGCCCATACTGAGGGCTAGACACAGTAATCCTGGCCACAGTAATCCCGTCCGAAGTGGTGCCAGGCACTTTTTGACCGGTCTCTCAACCGGTGCCAGGCACTTCGTTTTCGGTGTTGGATCGGGCGGACGAACGGCAGGCGAAGAGTAGACTCCGCCGCCGGTTTTCGAGGTACGTTGCATGGCTGACCGACGGTCGCGGCAAGGGTATCACCCCGCGGTTGCTGCTATCCTCAGGCAGCCGTCATGCACAGTCTTTTCCATGAGATCCGCCTGGCCGGGCGATCCTTGCGTGCGTCACCGTTGACCACGACGGCGGCGATCGTCGTCATGGCCCTGGGCATCGGCGCCAACCTGGCGGTCTTTGCGGTCACCTGGGGCATCCTGGTGCGACCGTTGCCTTACACCGAGCCCGCTCGGCTGGTGATCCTGTCCTTTGCGACGGCGGAAGGTGTCGAGTTCGGTCTCCCGCTGACGGAGGTCGAGGAGTGGCAGCGCCGCTTGCGCACGGTCGAGTCCTTGGCTGGCTACAGCACGGCGGAGATCGCCTTACAGCCGGTTGGAGGGGCGGATGCCTCCGAACCGCGACTAGTGCAGGCCGCCCTGGTCACGGCCTCTTTCTTCGATGTTCTGGGCGCCCACCCGGCGAGCGGTGGGCTGGCGGGTTTTGGCGAGTCATCGGGCGTGGCGGTACTGTCGGAGCGAGCCATACCGTCGGAGCGATTCGGCGCCTCGAACGGTACCGCGTCCAGCGCCGCTGCCATCCGAGCGGGCGATCGATCCTACGCCGTCGGGGCGATCTTGCCGCGGGACTTCGCTTTCCCCTCCGACACGGTCGAGGCCTGGTTGCCGCCGGAGGCCGTTGCCGCCGACGGCGTGGTGCCCGAAGGGCGCAAGTTTCGCCTTGTCGCCCGCTTGGCGCCGGGTGTGACGCTGGCCCAGATGTACGATGACGCGATCCGCGTCGTGCGCGAGATCCGCGGCGAGTATGCGGCGACGACCGGCGGCACTTTCCCGAGCCTGACGCCAGTGCCGGACGCGATCCTCGGCGAGGTGCGACCGGTTCTGCGTGCTTCCACCGGGGCGGCGATGCTCGTGCTGCTAGTGACGTGCAGCAATGTCGCCATGCTGCTCCTCGGCCAGGCCGCCCTACGGCGGCGCGATTCGGCGGTCCGTGCGGCGCTTGGCGCCAGCTGGTGGCAGCTGGCTCGTGGGTCGGTCGCCGAGAGCTTTCTGCTGGCGTCGATCGGCTCCCTCTTGGGCCTGTGGCTGGCCGAGGTCGCGGTCGGACTCTTCCTGCATCGCGCCGCGCACTTGGTGCCGCGCTCCCATGTCGTGGGGATCGACGGCACCGTTCTGGCCGCTGGTGTGGCGATGGTTTTCGTTGCCACTCTCCTCTGTGGCGCCGCACCGGCCCTGCGGGCCTCGCGTCGAGATTTCGCCGCTGCTTTGCGCGGCGGTAGCACCAACGAGCCGCGCACCCGACGGCTGCTGGCCCTGCTGGTGGCGGCCCAGATCGCCGGCTCGATCGTGCTGCTGTCCGGCGCGACCCTGCTGGCAGCGACGGTGAGTCGCCTGCTGGCGGAGGAGACCGGGGTGGCGGCACGCCAGTCGCTGGTTGCCCGGCTGGCCCGCGGCGCCGGGGCGGCGAACGATCCGGTGGCGCGAGAGCTCTTCGCTCGCCAAGTACTGCAAGAGGTGCATGGGCTGCCTGGTGTCGAAGAGGCGGGCATCGGAAGCAGCCTGCCACCACGCGCCCTGCCGTTCCAGATCCTGGTCCGCTTCATGACCGAGCAGCGGGAGGAAGGTCTCAGTATGAGCGTCATCTCGGCGACGCCCGGGTACCTCGACGCTCTGGATGCCGGGCTCGTCAGCGGCCGGCTCTTCGAAGCGCGCGACGAGCGTCGGGAAGATCCGCCGATCCTGCTATCGGAGACCGCAGCGCGCTTCTACGCCCCAGGCAAGGATCTCACCGATCACGAGCTGCCGATCCGGCTGCCGCCGATCGCCAAATTCACCGCTCCATCGCGGGTGATCGGCGTAGTGCACGACGTCAAATACGCTGGCCTCGACCAGCCGGCGGCGGCGGCGGTCTATCTGCCGTGGAGCGCCCGCCCCGCCGAGACGTCTTTCCTCGCGGTGCGCGCTGCCGGTGATGTGGACGCCCTGGTGCCGGCTATCCGGCGCATCCTGCGACAGGTCGACCCCGACCTGCCGATACCCGAGATCCGCACGCTTGCCGACCAGATGACCCAATCGATCTCGGACCGGCGACTGCGGGTTTTTCCGGCGGTCGGATTCGCTGCCGTGGCCCTGGCCGTCGCCCTGACTGGCGTTTTCGCGGTGCTGGCGCGTGCCGCCGCCGAGCGCCGCCGCGAGCTGGCGATCCGCATCGCCCTCGGCGCCTCGAAGGCGCGTGTCCTGCGCCTGATGATGCGCCGCGCCACCGGCCTCACCGCTGCCGGTCTCGTCGCCGGGCTGGCCGGCACACTGGCGATGGCCCGCGGCCTGGGTAGCCTGCTCTACGGCGTCGCTCCCACCGACCCCTGGATCCTCGGCGGTGTCATGCTGTTCGTCGCCTTGGCGGCTTTCGCCGCGGCGTACCTCCCGGCGCGTCGTGCCGCTCGCGTGTCCCCGTGGGAGCTGCTGCGGATGGAGTAAGCCGACGTCTCGCTAGACACTCTTGCGAGCCACGACTGTGACTAGATCCCCAAGCCGATAGCGCAGACTCAGGCGGTCGGCGGCTAGCTTGACGAGAAGGCGGCGCAGCGGGCCGAAGAGGGCCGGCCGTTTGTACTCGAGGATCCCGGCCACCAGACCGACGCTGACCCGCTTGGACGTCGCTGCCATGCTGACAGGCTCGAGCCCGACATCCGTCAGCAACCGATGCAAGCTCTTGCGGCTGAACAGATAGAGCACTGAAGGTGGGGTCACCTGTTGCCAGCTGCGGCCGGAGCGCCGCGCAAGCCAGCTGCTGCGATCCCAGGTTTCGATCACCACCAGTCCGTCGACTGCCAGTCGGCCGGCGGCCTGCTCGACAGCCGCTCGTGGGTCGGCCATGTGCTCGAGGCTCTGAAAAAAGGTCACCAGATCAACGGGCGTCGGATCCACCGGCAGGCTCGCCAAGTCGGTCACGACCGGCAGGTCGAAGCGCTCCTGTGCCACTCGTCTTGCCCACGACGAGACATCGATGCCGGTGACGCGCCAGCCCGCCCGGTGGGCTTCGTCGAGGAAGAATCCGGCGGCGCAGCCGACATCGATGAGTGACCCGGGACGGTCCCTGTGGGGCGCGATGCGACCCAGGCGATCGCGCGCGTTGCGCCGATGGAGTGCCTCGTCGCGTGCGTA
>JBCCGX010001082.1:0-3648 GCA_039029035.1 Acidobacteriota bacterium
CGGGCGTTGTGCCTTGCGTTGACGCCCGGCGCTTTGGGAAGGGCGCCGAATGTGGCCCGAAAGGACCGCTACAGGCAGGGTGGCGCCGTCGATCGGGTGGGTAGCCTTCGGCGAATCAAGGTAGCAGATTATACCGAAGGATCGCCCAGATGGCCGACACTCCGTCACGCCAGCCGATCTTCTTACCCTCGGCATAGGTCCTTCCGTGGTACGAGATCGGCACCTCGTAGATTCGCACCTTTGCCTTGGCCACCTTGGCGGTGAGCTCGGGCTCGATACCGAAGCGGTTGGAGTAGAGCGAAAGCCCCTGCAGCACCTCGCGCCGAAACACCTTGTAGCACGTCTCCATATCCGACAGGTTGAGGTCGGTGAACATGTTGGAGAGCGTGGTCAGCACCCGGTTACCGACGTAGTGCCAGAAGAACAGAACCCGGTGTGGCCCGCCGAGGAACCGCGAGCCATAAACGACATCGGCCTCGTTGTCGACGATCGGCTGCAGGAGCACCGGATAGTCCCGCGGGTTGTACTCCAGGTCGGCGTCCTGCACCAGCACGATGTCGCCCGTGGCCTGCCCGAAGCCGGTGCGCAATGCGGCACCCTTGCCGCGGTTCTCCGGGTGCTCGATCAAGCGGAACGGCGGATCAGCCTTTTCTTCGAGCTGCCGCAGAAGCTCGCGCGTGCCGTCGGCCGAGCCGTCGTCCACTACCACCATCTCGAGATCCAACCCATCCGGCAAGGGCGCGTTGGCGACTCGATTCAACAGGTTCTCGACCGTATGTCGCTCGTTAAAAGCCGGTATGACTACTGAAAGCTTGGGCATCCTACCTCAGAGATCGGTGACTTACGCCTCTTGACTGCCTCTCGGCGATTCCCTTAGCATCCCTCTGGGTCGGATATCGCTCCGCCTCCTTCGGTCGACTTCGGGCGCCGGGTGGCGGGACAGTATATCGTCTATCTTTCCTTACACCGACACCGCCGGTGCCGCACCGTCGACCGAATCCAAAGGAGCCACGATCGCCATGGCGAGAAGCGCGAAACTGCAACCCCACCCTGACAAGGACCGTTCGCTCGAAGGCGCGCTGACCCAAATCGAGCGTCAGTTCGGCAAGGGCGCCATCATGCGCCTCGGGCAGCAGGAGACCCTCGGCATCGCTTCGATCCCCACCGGCTCGTTGGCAGTGGATGCCGCGATCGGCATCGGCGGCTTCCCGCGCGGTCGGGTGGTCGAGGTTTACGGCCCAGAATCGTCCGGTAAGACTACTCTCGCCCTATCGGTCGCCGGGCAGGCCCAGAAGACCGGCAGCGCGGCCTTCATCGATGCCGAGCACGCCCTCGACGCCGAATACGCCCAGAAACTCGGTGTCGACATCGACAATCTGTTGGTCTCCCAGCCGGATAGCGGCGAGCAGGCGCTCGAGATCGCCGAGATGCTGGTGCGCTCCAACGCGCTCGACGTCGTGGTAGTCGACTCGGTCGCCGCCTTGGTGCCACGCGCCGAGCTCGAAGGCGAAATGGGTGACTCCCACGTCGGCCTACAGGCCCGCTTGATGTCGCAAGCCTTGCGCAAGCTGACCGCCATCGTCGCCAAGAGCAAGACTTGCCTGGTGTTCATCAACCAGATCCGCGAGAAGATCGGCGTCATGTTCGGCAACCCCGAGACCACCACCGGCGGCCGGGCGCTGAAGTTCTACTCCTCGGTGCGTCTCGATATCCGCCGTATCGCCTCGCTCAAGGACGGCGACAAGATCGTCGGCAGCCGGGCCAAGATCAAGGTGGTCAAGAACAAGACTGCCGCACCCTTCCGCCAGGCGGAGTTCGACATCGACTACAACGAAGGCATCTCACGCAGCGGCGAGCTGGTCGATCTCGGCGTCGATCACAAGCTGGTGCAGAAGAGCGGCGCCTGGTACACCTGCGGCGAGGTCCGCCTCGGTCAGGGACGCGAGAACGCCAAACGTTTCCTGCGCGAGAACCCCGATCTGGCCGACGAGCTCGAGGTCAAGCTGCGCGAGGCTCTCGGCCTGCCGGCGATGGAGATACCGAAAGAGAAAGCCGACGCCTGAGCCAGACACCCGGCCTTCGATTAGGCCGTGCTATCGTCGACCTATGTCGGAGCCTAGGATCAAACCCCATGAGGTCGCGTATCCAGCACTGTCGCCGGATACAGATCCCAGAGCCGAAGCGGTTCAGCTTGAGGTTTATCGACGGATGCCAGCCGGCCAGAAGATCCAGCTGGTCTTCGAAGCGATCGAGCTGAATCGGGGCCTGGTCCGGACCGGTATTCAGAGTCGGTATCCGCAGGCAGGTCCTGAAGAGGTTCAACGCCGCCTCGTCGATCTATGCCTCGGTGAAGAGCTGGCGGCCCGTGTCTACGGCCCACTCGAGGAAGCCAAGTAGGCAGCAGAATGGCGGAGGGACAAACTACGCGACGCTGTCGGCCGCCTTCGGGCGGCGCGCTTCGCTCAACAGGCACACGGACAAGATCGATGTCGACATGGCCGCGGCGAGGCTCCAGATCTGGTAGCGCAGATCCGCGGCCGGCATGATCAGGCTGGCAGCCAGCAGATATGCCACCGCGCTGCCCAAGAGCGCCAACGGTGCTTCGCGGCCCGGGGTCCGCCGGAGGAGGAGCGCCACGACGAGGCCGAGCGCCAGCAGATAGTAGATCCACGGCTGGGCCAGCGGGTGTCCGGCCAGATACCTGGCCCAGGCGACGAAGCCGAGGGTCAGTTGGCTCGGCTGGTGGCGAATACCGAGGTCGTTCGGGTTGATCCCGAAGCTCGATGGATAGAAGACCGAGTCTCTCGTCAGCCCGATGAAGTTGAGCGCGAAGCCGAGGCGATGGCGCAGGTAGCTCCAAGGTTCCGCGGTCACGGCATGGATCCAGGCCTCTTTGACGGCTCGCGGAGCTATCCGGCGATCGATCAGCTTCAGTCCGGCGTTCAAAGGCAACCGCACCAGTGAATGGTTGATGTGATCGACCGAGTAAATACGCTCGATGTCCTGCTGGGTGAAGATCTCGTGTCGAGCCGTGGCAGCCGGAGGTAGGAGGTTGACCCCCGCGTAGCGTGAGGTCCCGATCAGGTCGAAGAGTGCGGTCGAGGTCCAGGCGGCCGATCGACCGCCGGCGGCTGCGTTGAGTGCCCAAGGGATCATCAGGCCAAGGGCGAGACTCACGCTGAAGCCGTATCCCACTCGGACCCACAGCTGGCGTGGACCGAACGGTACCTCACGCGCCGCCCGCCACGACCACCAAAGGAAGAGCGGCACCGCCGCGGCCAGGGCGTCGTGGCGTGTCGCACTCCCCAGCAGCAAGAAGACCAAGGCCAGAACCAACGACGGGACGCCGCCCTTCCTGGTCGAATGGGCCAACGCTGCCGCCCCAGCGGCAAAGAAGGCCAGCATCGTAACGTCTTTCCAGACGGTCGCTAGTGGGCCGAGAAGCACCGAGCAGAAGGCCACGGCGAAGAGCAGAGCGAGGGTGAGCCGGCGCGACGGGCTGTAGAGGCCGATCAGGTGGACGAGGGCCAGGAGGAAAAGCGAGGCGTTGAACAACAGCATCAGCGCCGGCCCGGGATAGATGCTGTCGAGCGCCCTCCAGATCAAGGTCATCAGGGGCGGGTGCATGGAGTCCGTCAGCCCGAACCG
>JBCCGX010001083.1:0-3647 GCA_039029035.1 Acidobacteriota bacterium
CGGCGATCGAAAGGATGGTCGTCGTCGTCGGTCATGCTCGGCATCACCAGCGTGCCGCGCGGGCCGACGACCTCGCGCAGGGCGCGAATCAGCCCGACGGGGCCTCCGGCCACCGGGGCCACTTTCGAAAATGCCGTGTGCACCACCAGCACACCACCTGGTTCGATGCCCAACGCAACGAGTTGGCGCCGGACAGTCTGGCGGCGGACCATGTCGTGATCGCTCATGTCAACAGACGATATCAGCGCCGCCACATAGACCCTTAATAGCTCTCTGTAGGCCCTGAAAGTCGTTGAAAACAAAGCTCCCGAGTGGGACAATCAACCCTATTGTGATGTCTTTCATCAACTCTGCGATCCGCTTCTCTGCTCCCCTCGCCGAAGCCGGGCTGTCGCGTCTCGACGCCACGCTGCGAGGCACCCAATCGCTGCTCAATAAAACCGTTGCCGGCGCCTCTCAGACGGCCAACGATCCCCCCAGGAGCGGCCCGCGCGATGTCGACGAAGCGACCGCCGAGCTGGCCAATCGGTTGCTGCGAACGGCACGGCGGGCTCCCTGGCGCCCCTCCGCCATGCCCGGTGCAGCCAACGAGATCGTCGACGCGGTACGGCAGAGCTTCGCCTTCCGCGACACCAAGCAGTGGCTCGCCATGCCGCTGCAGCTGCCGCTGGCGATGGCCAGCCTGGGGACCCAGGAGGCGCTGCGGGCGATGGCGGCGGCGCAGTGCATGCCGGCGCAGCGCTTCCCGGAGTTCCTCGCCTTCGTGGCCGAGACCTTCACCGATCTGCACGTCTACTTCAGCTTGCAGTACCGCGAAGAGCTGGCCCATTGGCAGGAGCGTACGCAGCGCGACCCGGAGGACCACCGAGCGCAGCTGGAGCTCGGCCGCACCTACATCAAGTGTGGCCTGTTTCCGGAAGCCGTGGCCGAGCTCGAAGCCTTGGCCTTGGAGCCGGACTGGCAACGGCAGGCGCTCTACGAGACCCTGATCGCGCGCTACCGGGCGGGGGATTACTCCGGCGCCATCGCCGATGGGGCCCGCAGCCTGGAGCTCGATCCGGCGAGCGAGCAGACCCGTTTTTGGCTGTGGCTCTCGGCCCAACAGGCCGGCGGCTATCCGGACAGCGTCGCACCGGCGCTACGCATGGAGGCCAAGGACGGCTACCACCCGACCGACGTGCGCTTGCAAGACGTGGCGGCCGAGATCGGCCTCGACAAGACGAGCGGCGGGCGCGGCAGCGCGATCTTCGACTCGAATGGCGACGGCACCCTGGATGTCGTCTTCGCCGGCGCCCACGCCGGCTGCAGTCTCTACCGCAACCGGGGCGACGGAACCTTCGAAGACGTCTCCACCGGCTCGGGTCTCGACGCCTGCGTCTACGCCTTCGCCGTCGCTGCCGGTGACTACAACAACGACGGCCTGCCCGACCTCTACCTCTCGAGTCTCGGCTTCTTCAACGGCCAGGGCCGGCTGCTGCGCAACAACGGGCCCAACGCCAATGGACGGGTCACCTTCACCGACGTCACCCACGACGCCGGCCTCGACACCTGGGGCCCCGGCTTCACCGCCACCTGGGTCGACTTTGATGGCGACGGGCACCTGGACCTCTACCTGGCCAACAACCTGGGCGGCATGTTCGATCGCAAGACCCCCAACCGCCTGTTCCACAACAACGGCGACGGCACCTTCACCGATGTCACCCACGACGCCGGGCTCGATACCCAGTGGACCTCGATCGGCGCCACCTGGGGCGACTTCCGCAATGTCGGCTTGCCCGACCTCTTCGTCTCCAGTCTCGGCCGAGCGCAGCTCTTCCGCAACAACGGTAATGGCACCTTCACCGACGTGAGCCGCGAGGCCGGCATCGACGCCCCGGCCAACGGCTCGGCCTGCCTGGTGTGCGACATCGACAACGATGGCTGGCTCGACATTGTCCAGTTCACCTACTCGCGGCCGGACGACGCGATCTACACCTTGCGCCACGGCCGTGGCCCGGAGCACGGCTCGCCCCTGCGCGTGTTCCGCAACAACCGCGACGGCACCTTCACCAATATCGCGGCGGACCTCGGTATCACCGGCTGCTGGGGCACCATGAGCGCCAATGCCGGCGATTTCGACAACGACGGCCACCTCGACTTCTTTCTCGGCAACGGCGACCCGGCGATGGACCGCACCGAAGCCTCGGTCTTGCTGGCCAACGACGGCGAGGGGACCTTCCACAACATCTCTTTCAGCGCCGGGCTGCCCTTCACCGGCAAGGGCCATGGCGTCAACATGGCGGATCTGGCAGGCGACGGGCGCCTCCACCTCATCGTCGCCAGCGGCGGCCTCTACCCCGGCGATCTGCTCACCAACGCGGTCTACCGGCCCACCGAGCTGCCAGGCAACTACCTCAACGTGCGCCTGGTCGGCACCACCAGCAACCGCGACGCGATCGGCGCCCGCCTGGTGCTCGAGGCGGGCGGCCGCCAGCAGCACCGACTGGTTTCAGGTGGCAGCTGCTTCGGCTGCCTGCCCCTCGAGCAGCATTTCGGCCTCGGTCAGGTCGAAAGCGCCAGCGCCCTGGCCATCCGCTGGCCCAGCGGCGCTCGCCAACGCATCGAGAAGCCGCCGATCAATACGACGATCCGCATCGTCGAAAGCAAGGACGGCTGGCAGAGCGTCTACGGCAAGTAGCCCTCGCCCGACAACCTTCGATCCCGCCAGCGTTCCGCAGCGAGCTTCGCGCGCGTTAGACTCTGCGCCCATGGAAAGCTGGCAGCAGCGATTCGAAGAGCAGCTGATCTTCTCGACGCCCAGCGTTCAGGTCGGCCGCTTTCACATGGAGGCCTCGCACCCCCAATTCGAGAGCGGTCTGCCGCCCGGGCACTACGTCGCAGCCTTCCCCGAGATCCCGGTGGAGATCCGCAACCCCGGCCGCGAGCCCTTCGTGACGGACCGCACGGTCGCGACGCTCTACAACCCGGACGACGTCTACCAACGCCGCGCCAGGGACCCGAGGGGCGATCGTTGCTGGTGGCTGTCGGTCACCGAAGACGAGCTGCGAGGCTTCCTGCCATGCCACCACTCCGCCGCCGATCTGCTGCCTTTCCCGGTCGCCCCGTGCAGCGACGTCGCCTTCTTGATGCAACGGCTGGTCGTCGGTTGGTGCCAGGATCCGGATCGCGTTCGACCGGAACGGGTCGAGCACACGACACGCGTGATCGTCCGCGACTTGATCGCCACCGGTCGCACGGCGGCAATGCGGCACGCGAAGAGAGCCCGTTCGAGATCGTCGTGGCTGGCCCGCCGCGCCCGCGCGGTGCTGCGCCAAAGTTATCGGACGCCTCTGAGCTTGCGACAGATCGCCGATCGGGCGGGATGCTCGCCTTACCACCTGAGCCGCGTCTTCCGGCGTGAGACCGGAGCCAGCCTCCACGGCTACCGAACGACCCTACGCTTGCGGACTGGTGTCGACGAGCTCCTCGCCCGGCGCGGTGCGATCAATGACATAGCGTTCGGCCTCGGCTTTGCCAGCCACAGCCACTTCACCGACGCCTTCCGGCGCGCCTTCAGTCTCACGCCGAGCGCCTTCTTGCACCTCGTCGACCGGGGCGAGGCGCCAGAGCTCGGCAGCATGACGGACCCGAACCCGGCTTGACGACGC
>JBCCGX010001084.1:0-3637 GCA_039029035.1 Acidobacteriota bacterium
GCCAATCCGCGTCTCGCCTGGCAGGCGGTTCGCGGCGCGGCGGCCTACGTCGTCGAGGTCTGCCTCGACTCCGCCTGTAGTCAGCTGGTGGCTCGCGCCGCCGCCCTCACCGAGCCTTCCTGGCACCCGGAGCGACTGCCGTTAGGCGATCTTTTCTGGCGCGTCTCCGCGGTCAGCGCCTCGGGCCTGGACGGCTATCCGAGTCGCTCCGTACCCTTCGCCGTTCTCTCAGAGCAGCGCGACGAAGAGCCACCGGTCGCTGTAGTAGCGCGCGTGGGCAACGGCTTTGCCGCACCAGACGGCACTCTGGTGCTCGGACCCGGCGCGACGATCCGCCTCGCCAGCCACGATGACGCGTCCGGCGTCGCCACACTGCGCTACCGCTGGCAAGCGGGCGCTTGGCAGAGCTGGCAGGGAGACGATCTCTCGCCACCAGAGGACATTGCCCCGGCAACAGACCTGCTGGCAACAGACCTGCCGGCAACAAGCCTGGATCTGCAGGCGACGGACCATCTGGGGCGCACTTCGCGCATTTGGAGTGTCCCGGTTCGCCGTGACCAGACGCCACCCGAGGCACCTCGCGTCGAAAGGCAGCACTGAGCCCGGGCAGAACGGAACGCGGCGAGCTGCTATGCTCCGGCCCCTTCGCGACCAACCCGGCAAGATTTCATCTCGTGACCGAGACACCCTCCATCGAGCTTCCGCGCACCCGTGACACCCTCCTGCTCGGCATCGAGCAGGGGTTGCACACCGGGGCGCAGGTCTATGTCTCCCTCGGCGCCGGCAGCCGCGACGGCGAGAGCGGCGGTGACAGCCACGGTGAGGGCGCACCGTCCCGCACCGGCGAGCTCCTGCTCGGCGAGAGGGCGCCGGGTCTGCCGATGACGGCGGACACCTTGATGATCTGGCTCTCTTGCACCAAGCCGATCACAGCCATCGCCATCGCCCAGCTCTGGGAGCGTGGGTTGATCGATCTCGACGACCCGATCGCCCGACACGTGCCGGAGTTCGCGGCCCAAGGCAAGGACCGAATCACTCTCCGTCATGTGCTCACCCACACCGGCGGCATCCGCATGCTGAGTGTCGGCTGGCCCGACGCGAGCTGGGACGAGATCATCGAACAGATCTGCAAGGCGCGGCCCGAGCCGCGTTGGCCTCTGGGCGACAAGGCGGGCTACCACCTGGCCTCGAGCTGGTTTCTCCTCGGCGAGCTGGTGCGCCGCGTCGATGGTCGCCACTTTCGTCACTACGTACGCCAGGAGATCTTCGAGCCTCTGGGCATGCACGACTCCTGGATCGGCATGGCCCGCGAGCGATACCCTGCCTACGGTGATCGGATCGGCAGGATGTTCAGCACCGAGAAAGGTAAAGGCTTGGCACGGGGATGGCACCGGGAGGCCCATGTCGTCGGCTGCTCACCGGGCGGCAATGGCTACGGCCCGATCCGTGAGCTCGGCCGCTTCTATGAGATGCTGCTCTGTCGCGGCCGATGGAACGGCCAGACGATCATCTCGCCCCAAACGATCGAGGCGTTCACTACTCCGCATCGAGTGGGCTTGTTCGACCAGACTTTCAAGCACAAGCTCGATTGGGGATTGGGCTTTATCGTCAACTCCAACCACTACGGCGCCGAGCTGCCACCTTACGGCTACGGTCGCCACGCTTCGCGCCGCACCTTTGGTCACAGCGGCTTCCAATCGTCCACCGGCTTCGCCGACCCGGAGCACGGCTTGGTGGTCGCGGCGGTGGTCAACGGCAATCCTGGCGAGCCGCGCCACACCGAACGGTTCCGCGACCTGACCGAAGCGATCTACGAGGATCTCGGCCTGGCCGAGACCCGCTGAGGAGAGCTCAACGTGCTGTTCGCGATCCTGCAAGTTCTTCTCGGTATCGGCCTACTGTATGCCGGGGGCGAGCTGTTGGTCGACAACTCGATCCGCCTGGCCAAACGCTTCGGTGTCAGCTCGCTGGTGATCGGCCTGACTGTCGTCGCCTTCGCCACCTCGGCACCCGAGCTCGCGGCGACGATCACCGCCGCTCTCCAGGGCGTTCCCGACATCGCGATCGGCAACGTCCTGGGCTCCAATGTCGCCAATCTCGGGCTGATCCTCGGCACCGCCGCCCTGGTCTTCCCTCTCAGCACCACCCTACGCTTCATCCGCCGTGAAGTCGCCTTCATGGTCTTCGTGACCATCTTGGTCTATCCGGCGATGGCTACCGGCCTCTACCTGAGTCGGGTCGAAGGTTTTCTGCTGTTACTCATGCTGGGTATCTTCATCGCCACCCAGCTACGCGAGACCTCCGGCAAAGGCGAGGCGGCCGATAGCGAGGCGGCAGACGACACAGACAACGATCGAGCCGTCGGGCTTCTCTTGCTGCTGATCGCCGTCGGCGTCGGTCTGCTGGTCGGCGGCGCGCAGGCCCTGGTCGGGGGTGCCAAAGTGATCGCCACAGCCCTCGGTGTGCCGGATCGGGTCATCGGCCTGACCGTCGTCGCCCTTGGCACCAGTCTGCCCGAGCTCGCCGCAGCCGTGGTGGCGGCGCGGCGTCACGAGGGTGATCTGGTGCTGGGCAACGTGATCGGCTCGAACATCTTCAATCTGCTCTGCATCCTCGGCATCACCACCTTGGTGCATCCGATCCGGGTGGCGCCGGAGGCCCTTCAGCTCGACTATTGGGTCGTGCTCGGGATCAGCATCCTGGTCTTGCTCGCCCTGGCGTTCCAACGCCGGCTGGGGCGCGTCGAAGGTGCCCTGCTACTGGCGGTGTACCTCGGCTACTCGATCTATCTCTTTGTCGCCGGGTCTTGAAGCGCCCCGGCTCGGAGCTGACCCGGCTCGGGGTCCCTCGTCAGTTGTCGCCGAGGTCCATGCCCATCACGTTGAAGCCGGAATCGACGTAGATCGTTTCACCGGTGATACCGCCGGACAGCGGCGAGAGCAGGAAGAGTCCCAGGTTGCCGACGTCGTTCTGGTCGACCTGATGGCTGAGCGGTGAGACCGCTGAGACCCGTTTGTACATCTTCATGAAACCCGGGATACTGCGCGCCGCGATCGTCTTCACCGGCCCGGCCGAGATGGCGTTGATACGGACGCCCTGACCCCCGAGATCGTAGGCCAGATAGCGCACGCTCGCCTCGAGGGCGCTCTTGGCGATGCCCATGACGTTGTATTTGGGCACGACCTTCTCTGCTGCGTAGTAGGTCAGCGTCACCATCGCGCCGTCATCCGTCATCAGTGCTTCGGCCTCGCGCGCCACAGCTACCAGCGAATAGGCTGACACCTCGAGGGCGGTCACCCAATCGTCGCGCGTGGTTTCGATGTAGCGGCCGTCCATCGCCGGCCGCGGGGCAAAGGCAATGGCGTGCACCAGGTAGTCGATGCTGCCCCAGGCCTCGCCGAGGTCCGTGAATAGGGCTTTCACCTCGTCCTCGCGGGTGACATCCACCTGGTAGAGACGGGCATTCGGCAGGTTCGCGGTCAGCTTCTTCACCTCACCCCGGAGCCGCTCGCCCTGGAAGCTGAACGCCAACTCGGCCCCCGCCTCGTGCAGCTTCGAAGCGATCGACCAACCGAGGCTGCGCCGATTGGTCACCCCCATGACGAGGGCACGTTTTCCCGACAGATCGATTTGTAGC
>JBCCGX010001085.1:0-3632 GCA_039029035.1 Acidobacteriota bacterium
CGCGCGCGTCGACCCGGCTTCGAGTCTGCGAGCGGACTGAGACCGTATCGGTGTCTGAGGGGAACCGCGTGAGCGTTCCAGGAGTCCTACAATGACGTGTGGGGTGGACCGGTCAGAGGAGGACTCCAAAAATGCTCTCGTACCGACGATCGATCGCGCGGCTGAGTCTGAGCGCCGGGTTGGCGCTCGCCCCTATCGCTGTCGCCGGTACCCTCGAGGTGCGAGCGCACTATCGCGATGGCCGTCCGGTCGCGGAGCAGGATTTGGTCTTGATTCCCCATTCGGCGGTGCGCCAGACCCGGCTGCCGACCATTCTGCCACCGTTCACCGAGGTCGAGACCACGGACCGCGACGGCCGGGCGGTCTTCGAGGATCTGAGCCCGGGCATCTACAGTGTCGATGTCTTCGGAGTGCCGAAGGATCCCCTCCTCGTCAAAGCTTCGCACAATCCGATGGCGCGGTCACCGCTGGCTCGTTTGGACGAGGCCGCGGATCGTCGTCGGATCGATCTCGAACTCTGGCAGGGCATCCCGATGACCATCGAAGCGGTTCGTCAAACCGGCGCGTCGGCGGTCGGCTGGCGCTTCGTTCTGCGCCATCCCGACAGCGGCTTCGAGATCGATAGAAGTGCTTTTGCCAAGTCGAGGATCGAGTGGGTGGTGGCGCCGGGGTCCTGGGAGGCGTCCCTCGTGCCCCACCCTGGGTTTGCGGCGGTGGCGGTCGAGCGCGACGGCGTGCGCCTGCACGACACAACTTTGCAGCTCGATCTCAAGTCGCAGCCGTGGCCGGCGGTCTTGCGCTGGATCCTGGCCGACACCGGCCCCGGCCACCCTACGGTGGGCGATGGAACGGTGCCACCGGTGGCGGATCCTGGGTCGGGTAGCGCACCGCTGACGATCCGAGTTCGGTCCGCGCAGGCGCCGATCTTGCGTAGCCAGATCGAGATCTACGCCCGGGACGATCCGGGCTCGGTCGTGCGCTCTGGCCAAGCGATGTGGACGCAGGGCCTGGTCGTCCATGGGCTGCCGGTCGGGGACTATCGGGTGCTGGCGAGCCATCGGGATTTCCTCGAGCAGCGGCTCGATCTCGACGATTGGGATCCGAGCCAGGGTGCCAGGGAGTTGGAGATCTCTTTGCCAGAGGGCGCCGCCGTCCGCCTGCAGGCCTTGGATAGGGACGATCGCCCGGTCTTCGGACTCGAGTTGACGATCGAGCGTCTCGGAGAGCCTCCGGACGTCCTCTCTCGTGATCCCGGCTTCGCCGACAGCAAGCGCCTGCGGGTCTGGCGCAGCGACAGGTCCGGCTGGATCGAGGCCCGTGGCCGCTATCCGGGGCGCTACCGCCTGCGGCCGAGCTTCTCCGGAGCCCGTGAGGCGACCCAAACGATCGTCCTCGGCCTGGGGGGTGGCGAGTTGCAGTCCGAGCTCGAAGTCGAGCTCGAGGACCAGCCGATCGAGGTCGAGGCCTGGGTGTCGCCGCTCTTGGCCGGCGAGTGAACAGACAAACGGGGAAGGCAGGACATCTGCCTTCCCCGTCTGCAGGCTTGGTCGTTGCGAAAAGCTTCGAGGCTCAGGGATCAGCAAACGTCGTCGGCGATCTGCTCGCAGATTTCGTCGAACTCGGTCTCGCAGCAGTAGGAGTCGATGGCGCACACCGCATCGACGCACTGCTGGTTGCCACCGCCGCCGGTAGTGCCGCCACCGCACTCGTCGGCCGCGATCTGCTCGCAGATCTCGTCGAATTCCACCTCACAGCAGTAGGCGTCGATGGCGCAGACTTGCTCGGTGCACTGCTGGCCCGGGCCGGTACCGCCGCTCTGGCATTGCTGGCTGGCGAGGTCTTCACAGATCTCGTCGAACTCCACCTCGCAGCAGTAGGGGTCGATCGAGCAGACCAGCTCGGTGCACTGCTGGGTCGGGTCGGTGGGGCCGCCGGTGCTGCCGCCGGAGCCGTCCTTGGTGTCCTGGATCCAGTCGAGGAAGCTGACCACGCGGGTGTAGACACCGTATTTGTTCGGCTGTGCGCAGCCCTCGCCGAAAGAGACGATACCGATCAGAAAATCTTCCTGCTGATGCTCGACCCAGAGAGGGCCGCCGCTGTCGCCCTGGCAGGAGTCCTTGCCGCCGCTGCGCAGGCCGGCACAGATCATCGACTGGACGATGTCGCCGTTGTAGGCCTCCGGGGCGTTGCATTGGGCGTTCGAAACCGCCGGGACGACGACCTCGTGCAGTTGATTGGGCGACGGACCGCCCTGGGAGAGGGCGCCCCAGCCGGAGACGGTCACCATGTCACCCGGGGCGGCGGATTGGGCCATTACGTCGGCGGTGGGCAGCTTGACGCGCGGCAGAGAGCTCGGGGCGTCTTCGCTGAGCTCGAGGAGGGCGATATCGTTGACCAGGGTGTTGCCATCGTAATTCTGGTGGGCGTGGATCTGGCTGACCTGCAGGGTCGTACCCTGATCGGGGACAGTCAAGTTGTAGCCGCCGATCCACACCGTGAGACCGGAAGCCTGTTCGCCTTCCACACAGTGCGCCGCGGTCAGCACCCACCGATCGTCGATCAGCGAGGCGCCGCAGAAGTGCGAGCCGCCACCCTGGAGCGAGGTGATCCAGCGATTTTCGCCTTGGTTGGCCGGGCCGCCGCCGACGATCTTCTCGATCACGACGCCGATTTTCTGCGGCGCGGCGGCCGGTCGTTGCCCGGCGTTCTCGGCCGACGCGTTGAAGGTGAAGGCGAAGAGCCCGAGAGTCAAACCGGCGAGAGTGCGCGTACATCGAATCGTGTGCATTGGAGAACCTCCGTTCCTCGGCGCCGTTCATTCGGCGCTCATCTGCTCAACCGGAATCCGTCGGTGGATTCGATAACGGAGGACAAACTTTTTTCGAATTGGGCTAAGGCAAGCGGAATTCGATCGTCAACTCGGCCCATTCCTGGATCGGCTTGCCGTCGCGGATTGCCGGATGGAACGAAGCGGCGAGAGCCGCCTGCCGGGCGGCCTCGTCGAAGCCCAGACCCGGATCGTTGCTGCGAGTGACGAGGGCTCGGAGGACCTTGCCATGGCCGTCGACCAGGACGGCCAGAGTCACCTGGGCTTCCTGCTTGCGGTGCCGGGCGAGCGCTGGGTAGGTCGGTTGGGGAGGCTCGAGCAGGGCCGGTTTCAACGACAGGAGCGTGGGGCGCGTTGCCGGTGCCGGCTCGGTGGTGGGTGACTCGGAGCCGATGACGGGTGTTGTGGCATCGTCCGATGCGGCTGGTGGCTCAGTGATTGGGGCTTCGGGCGACCCGCCGTCCGGCGGTGACGGATTCTGCTGAGCGATTCGATCGGCCTCGTCCGGCGTCGTCGGCTCGTCCGCTTGGGTGGTGTCGGCATGGGCGAGCTCGGTTCGGAAGGGCTCGGTTCGGGCCGGGGCGTCCTGGGGTCGATCTGCCGGATCCTGGCGGGCTTGGGTTCCGGTCGTCGATTGTGGGGTCGGTGGCTCGTTTGCCGGCGCGTTCGGCGATTCGTCCGGCGGCTCTGTAACGGGTCCGGAGACGATGGGATCTTCGCTCGATCCTGGGTCGGCCACCGATGGCGTCGGTCGGGGCTGCGATGCGGTGGCCTGTACTGGCCCTGCAGCGCTCGAGCTCGGAGA
>JBCCGX010001086.1:0-3622 GCA_039029035.1 Acidobacteriota bacterium
CCCATCACCGTTTGCTCTTGCAGATCGAGGATATCCTCCCGCGCTCCGTCAAAGCTGTCAGCCCATAGGTGGCGGTCGGTCTGCGCATCGATCAATCGCGCCGAGATCCTCAGGCGGTCCGCCGAGCGCTGCACTGAGCCTTCGACCAGCAGGTCGACGCCGAGCTCCCGCGCGATCTCATCGAGTGGCGGGCGCGATACTTCGAAGCGTTGCACCGAGGCGCGAGACACGACCCGCAGACCATCCTGCCGAGCCAGACCGGTGATCAGCGCCTCGGTCATGCCCGCCGCCAGATGAGCCTGCCCCGGATCGCCGGTCAGATCCTCGAGCGGCAGGACTGCCAGAGATCGGGCAACGACGGCATCCCTGTCCGGCGACCGCAAAAGGTACGCAGCCGAGAGAAGCAGGAGAGCCATCAAGGCGGCGACCGCCAGCCACAGCCGACGCGACGGCCAGGCCGCTGTTACTTCAACCGCCCGCTCCCCCTCCTCCTCGGCCGGCGCCAAAGGCGCGATCAGTCGATAGCCCACCGAGGGCACGGTCTCGATATAGCGCGGTGCTCGCGCTTCGTCCCCCAAAGTCCGCCGTAGACGGCTGATGGCCGCAGTCAACACATCATCCGTGACGAAGGCACGCGCCCAGACCTCGGCGAAAATTTCCGGCTTGGGCACGACGTCGCCCGCCCGCCGGACCAGGCAGATCAGCACCTGGAGCGCCTTGTGATCGATCGGGTGCGCCTCAGCATCCACCTCGATCGTGCGGGCCTGGGGCCGCACGACGGCCTCGCCCAATCTGAAGTCGCCGGAAAAGTCCATCTCCATCGCCTCGCGGGCGGTCAGCCTAACACTTCCGTGGCCGGGCTCTTTCAGGTCGTTTCAGATCGCTTTTCAGGCCTTATCAGGCGCATTTCTCTAGTTTGAGGCCCGGATTGGCCGGGGCCGCCACCCGGCTGGGCTACCCATCTTCAACCTTGACAGGAGATACGCGGATGCAGGTCGATCCTTCCCTCGATTCCGGTCCGGAAGTCACCATCCAACCCTTGCAGCGCCGGCCGGTCTGGCCTCTGCGAGCCGCACGTGGAGCGCTGAAGCTGGCCAAGATCGCGCTCGCAATCGTCGTCGGTAGCGCCGGCCTCGGAGTGGTCTACGAGCTCGTTGCCAGCACCCTCGACGCCCGGCAGTACCCGCCGCCCGGTGAGCTGCACGATCTCGGTGGCTACCGTCTGCACCTGAACTGCCGCGGCCAAGGGAGTCCGACCGTTCTTCTGGAGGCCGGTCTCGGTCGCGACTCGCTCGATTGGAGCTGGGTGCAGCCCGAGCTGGCGCGGCATACCCGCACTTGCTCCTACGACCGGGCCGGCGCCGGCTGGAGCGATCCGGGCCCCCTTCCGCGTGACGCGCACAACATCGCCAGCGAGCTCCACTCGCTCCTCGTAGCAGCCGGTATCCGGGAACGCCTGGTGCTTGTCGGTCACTCAGCGGGCGGCTCCTTCGTGCAGCTCTACGAGCACCTCTACCCGGCCTCGGTCGCCGGCATGGTCCTGGTCGACGTCACCCATCGCGAGAATCCGTTGCAGAAACCGCCACCGGGCGTCATGGTCGCCCTTGCCAAGGCCCTGCGCTTCACGGGCTTCTTACGCCTCTTCGGCCTGCTCGACGGCAAGGATCTGCCGGCCGAGTTTCAGGCGGCGGAAAACACCCTGGTCTATCGGCCACACCTGATCTCGACTCTGGTGGCCGAGAACGAGGCCGTGGTGGCAACGTCTCGCCAGGTGCGAGACATCGGCGTCGCAGGCTCTCTGGGTGACCTGCCGCTGGTCATCCTCACTGCGGCAGGGCCGTTCGAACAGCAGCCTCGGCCGCCAGGTATGACGCTCGAAGAGGCTCACCTCGACCTAGACCTGCGTCACCGGCTACAACGCGAGATGCTCGGTCTATCCTCTCGCAGCTATCAAGTCATGGCGGAGCACAGTGGTCACCAAATCCACAAAGACCAGCCGGAGTTGGTGATCGAAGTCATCACCGACCTGCTCGGCCAGCTTCGTCCACTGACCGAGCTCCAGACCGTGACCGGAACGACAGATCCTTAGTCCACCGGCCGTCGATTGCGGACCGGGAGATTGTTGACGTCTTCACCGGCCCGAAGATGGGTTTGGACTTGCATAGCCGACCTCCTGAAGCCCTGGCTTTTTCTATGGGTCCCGTGTAATCGGGAGATTGTTGACGGTCTCGCCGCCTCGCAGCTGGGTTGCAACTCGCATGATTGTCCTCCTCTTTTTCAAGGTACCAGGCTCAGGCCCGATGAGCAACGGTCGAGACGTCCCGTCGATACGGCTTCCTCAGAAAATCCTTGACACGCCCAACTGTCCTAGGACAATATGACAATTGTCCTATCGAACTAGGACAGTCACCGGACCAACGGTATGTCGAGTGAGGCCCCATGCTGATTGACATCGATCCCCGAGACGCCCGCCCCCCCTATGTGCAAATCGTTGAGCAGGTGCGGCACGCCGCGGCTTCCGGGCGCCTGCGGCCCGGCGAGCCCCTGCCCTCGATCCGGCAACTGGCCGAACGGCTGCGGGTCAATCGCAACACCGTCGACAAGGCCTATCGTGAGCTCGATCGTCAAGGCGTGATCGAGACGAGGCGGGGCAAAGGAGCCTTCGCCGCCGATCGACCGCCGCCGATGGACGATGAGCTCCAGCAGCAGGTGCTCACAAACGCTGCGGACGCCCTGATCGTCAAAGCGCACCACTTGCGGGTGCCGGGCGATGCGCTCATCGAGCTGCTGACGCGTCGACTCGAAGTTTTTGCCGCGCAGCGCCGTGTTGCGCGAGACCAGGAGGTAGCCCATGGATGAGTTTGAGAACGTTGTCGACGTCCGCGGCTTGCGCCACAGTTACGGCCAACGAGAGGCCGTGCATGGATTAGACCTCACCGTGGCGAGCGGCCAATGCCACGGCTTCTTCGGCCGCAACGGGGCCGGCAAGACGACCACCATCAAGTGCTTGGTCAACCACTTGCGACCGGCCGGCGGGTCGGTTCGCCTCTGCGGCCTGGATCCGGCGGTCGACGAAGTGGCGGTCAAGGCGCGCATCGGCTACGTCCCCGACGAGGTGGCCTTCTACCCTTGGATGACGGTGCGCAAGACTCTCGATTACGCGGCGTCCTTTCGCCAGCACTGGAACCGGGATCTCGAGCGCGAGCTACTCCGTGTGCGCTTCGACCTCGACGAGAAAGCCAAGGTGTCGCACCTGTCAAAGGGCATGAAGGCCCAGCTCGCTTTGATCTGCGCCGTCTGCCCCGAGCCCGAGGTGCTGCTGCTGGACGAGCCCACCTCGGGCCTCGATCCGGTGGTTCGCCGCGAATTGCTGGAAACCGTCATCGGCGCCTACCAGGAGGGTGATCCAGCCCACCGGACCGTCCTGGTCTCGACCCACCTGATCGCCGAGTTCGAAGGGCTGATTGACGCCTTCACGGTCATCGACAAGGGCCATAGCCTCCTCGCTCTCGACACCGAAGAAGCCCATCGACAGTTCAAGCAGATCAGTCTCGAGTTCGAGGATGAGCCCCCAGCCCTGGCCGAACCCTGGCTGCTGCGGGTGGAGCGCCACGGACGTGAG
>JBCCGX010001087.1:0-3621 GCA_039029035.1 Acidobacteriota bacterium
GCAGAACGCGCTCCGGCCATCGCCTCCGGGTGCGGCGGTGAGACGGGTGTGGAAGACACCCTCGACACCCGGAGCACCGGCCAGGAGTGAGCCGTCACCTCCCGACCCACATTGCTCCGTCGCCCGGCCGAGCTCACGGATGGCGTCCGGGAAACGGCCCTCTTCCAAGGCGATGGCGCCGAGAGCACCGCGAAGGCTCAGCCAACGCGGGAAGACGTCGACCGCCGCTTCGAGATGCGGCCGCGCCGCGGCCGACTGACCGGAAAGCCACAAGGCCTGCCCGAGGTTGGCCCGCGCCGTGGCTTCCAGGGCCCCACCTTTACGCCGCTCGTAGGACGTCGCCAACTCGGTCGTGCCGGTCTCGCCCTCGAGCACGGCGAGAACGGCCAAAAGATCGCTGGCAGCAACGAAGTCATTGGCTTCGTCCAACACGGCACGCAGCCGTGTGCGCGCCGCGGCCAGATCGCCGTCCAGAGCCAGGAGCAGACCGTTCAGCGTCGCGATCAGCCTCTGCTCGTCCGGCCCCGGACCCCTGGCGGCCTGACGCTGCCGCCCACGTGCCGCCAGCTGTTCGAGGTACGACCGCGCCGGGGCCACTTCGCCCTGGCGTAGATGGAGCAATGCCAGGTTCAATCGCACCGGCCAGATCTCGGGCTTCGAGCCGGAGCGCTCGAGGATCTCTTCGTAAAGCCGACGCTCGTCCGCCGTCCGCCCTTCGATCTGGGCCAGGCTCGCGAGCTCCAGCGCCACCTCCGGATCCTCGGGTGCCGCGCGGCGCGCTTGCTCGAGCTCTTGCCGCGCCTCGCCCAAACGCTCCGAACGCCGCAGGAGACGGCCGAGAGCCAGCCGCGCCGAAATCTCGCCGGGCCGCGCCGCGAGCAGCGAGCGATAGGCCTTCTCCGCCTCCGCCAGCCGCCCAAGGGCGTCCTGGCTCTCGGCCAGGACACGCCAAGCAACGAGCCGGGACTCGGCGTCGAAGCGCGGCAGGCCGTCATTCAGCCACCGGACCGCCTCGTCGAGCGCACCCTGGCGCCGGGCCATCTGCCCCAGGTGCAGATAGGCCACCGGCAGCTCGGGATCGATCGCCAGAGCCTTGCGGTAGGTGGCCTCCGCCGCCTCGAAACGCCCCAAGCGAAACTGGACGAACCCCTGGTTGTAGAGCGCGCTGATCTGCTGCGGATCGAGCCGCAGCGCCTTGCCGTAGGCATCGAGAGCCGGCTCCCACTCTTCCTTCTGAAAGTAGATCGCTCCGAGGTTCAGGTACGCCGGCGCATGGGCTGCATCGACCGCCGAGCCCGTAGCAAAAGCGTCTTCGAAAGGCTCTAGCGCCACGAGGTAGGCGTCGAGCGCTTCGTCATAGCGCCCGAGCTCCAGCAACACGGCGCCCAGGTTGTAGTAGGCCCGCAGCAAGGAGCGGTCTTTCTTGACTGCCTTGCGAAACGACTCGACCGCCGCTTCCGGCTGCCCCAGCTGATGCTGCAGGTTGCCCAAGCGAAACAGGATCTGCGGGTCGCCGGGTTTGCGCTTGATGGCGACCTCGAGGGCTTCCAGGGCCTCTTCGTAACGTTCGAGGCGACCGAGGACCGCGCTGTGTAGCGAGTGTAAATCGGGATCTCCGCGATGCCGTGCGAGGGCGCGCTCGACATGGCCGAGAGCAGCCTCGAATCGTTCGAGGCGCAGCCCAACGACTGCCGCGTTGAACAGCAGCTGGCGGTCGTGCGGCATAGCTTCGAGACCGTTGCCGAAAGTCTCCAAGGCACTCTCGAGCTCGCCCTGCTGCACCCACAAGGCGCCGAGGGCGAGGTAGCCTTCACGCACCGAAGGCCCGAGGCGCAGGGCTTCCTGGTAGCTCGTGATCGCCTGTTGCGTCCGGCCGGCCTCACGGTGCCGATCCGCCTCGTCGAGCAACTCGCGCACCACTTCCGGCACACTCTCCTGGGCCATCGCAGGCAAGGCCCAGCTCGCGAGAACGAAGAGTGCGATCAGCAGCCGCCTGCCGTGGGCTACTGAGCCGTGCGTCAAACCACCGCGCTTGGCTGATCGACTCTGCCGATCCCTCTCAGTAGCGGATCTCGATCGCTCCATAGAAGGTTCTTCCCGGCAAGTGCTGGTTGATCGGCAAGAAAGTCTCGTCAATCTCGTCTTCGTCGAGCAGGTTCTTGCCGTACACGCTGAGTCGCAGGCCTTCCGACGAGCGGCCGATCCGCACCGGGGCGTCCCAGCTCAGGCGAGCATTGAGTAGCGTGTACGCATCGAGGATCGCGGTGCGTGACTGGCCGGCGGCGAAGTTCCAGAAGCTCGGCCCCTCACGCTCGTCGCGCCATTGGGCTTCGATCGTGGCCCGGAAGCCGGCGAAGGGACCGAAGTAGGCAGCGATGTTGGCCTTGTTCTCCGGCGCGTAGACGAACTCGAAGCGCTTGCCGCTCGAATCCACCAAGTTGCCGTCCTGATCCGCCTCCTGGTAGCTGTAGTTGAACAGGCCACTGAACTTACGCCCGGCCTGCCAACGCAGCTCGATCTCGCCCCCCATCAGGGTGGCGTCGTCGGGATGGTTTTCGAACAGCACCTCGGTGGGCCCGACCTCGCGCTCGAGAAACGCCATGACGATGAAATCGCGCAGCTCCGAGTGGAAGAGATCGACTTTCAGCTTGAGGCTCGGGTTGAGACTGAATTCGGCCCCGAGATCGAAGGTGCGGATCTCCTCCGGCTGCAGGTCCGGATTGGGACTGAAGACCTGCAGCGGGAAAGCGAAGAACCCGAAATCGGCCCCCAGGAACCAGGAATCCTGGTAGAGCTCGTTGAAGTTGGGGAAGCGGAACGCACTCGACCAGCCACCGCGCAGGACGACCCGTTCAGACGGCGTGTAGACGGCTGCGATCCGCGGCGACAGCTCGCTGTCGAAGAGATCGTTCGAGCCATCGAAGCGCGCCCCGAGGGTCAGGCGGAGGCGGTCATCGGCGAGAGAGATCTGGTCTTGAATGTAACCCGCGATCTTGGTGTAAGCGAGCACGACGTCCTGGGTGGCAGAGGGCTGCAACAGCTGGTCGGTCTGGTCGCCGGCGTCGACCCGGCGCGCCTCGATGCCGATCAGGATGTCGTGGTTGGGGATCATGCGCAGCCCCAGGCGAATGTCACCGCTGAGCTGATAGCCATGATCGACGGTGTCGGCAAAGGCCGAGTTCTGCGCCGCGGCATGACAGGAGCTACAGCGTGAGCCCTCGCGCTGGGCGTAGGAGAAGTCGGTCGAGAAGGTCAGATCCTGGCGCAGCTCGTGGCTGCTCTTGAAGGCGAAGATGTCGACCGTCTGGCTGATCGTCTCGGCGCTATTGAACGAGGCGCCGGGAATGAAGCCGAGAGGGAAGTTGAAGCCTTCGGTATCGTCTTCGTGACGATAGTAAGAGGCTTCGAAGTTGCCGTACTTGCCCTTGATGTAGAGATCCGAGCCCTCGACCTCGGAGTCGTTGTCTTCGAACCAGAAACCGGTCGGCAGCTGACCGCGTTGCAGACGGCCGGAGACCAGAAACGAGCCCTTGTCCGACTTCTGCCCGAAAACGGCGCTGATCGACTGATCGAGCAAATCGCCGCCGGACAGCTCCACCCGGCCGCCTTGGAAGTCTTCAC
>JBCCGX010001088.1:0-3612 GCA_039029035.1 Acidobacteriota bacterium
CATCCGCTACGTGATGAAGAACGGCGAGCTCTACGACGGTGCCACCCTCGACCAGATCTGGCCGGTCGAGAAGCCGCTACCCCGATTCTGGTGGTGGGAAGACGAGCACAACCCACAGCGCGGGCATTGAGCCGTCCCTGTTCGAGCTAACTTAAGGAAAGTCATAGAGAAACCATGCGATTAGAGGGTCGGAGGCGACTCTACTATCCCGGCACGGGACATTTCTTCGAAATCGACGCTAACGGCGCTTGGTCAGACATGAGATCGCGTCGCGAAACCGAGGCACGCCGAACTCCAGGTTCTCTCCCCATCGACTGAGCTGGGACTCCACTCGCAACCCGTGCCGTCTGGCCAGTCTGCGGATCAGAGCACGGGACACGTCCGACCTCCAGCCGTCGTCGTCGCCGAGCTGGCCCATCGTGAGGGCCTTGTAGACCCACGCCCCGAGGCCTCCGCGGTGCCGCAAGAACCGCAGGGGTAGGAAGAGATGCCGCCGCCCGGGGTGGTGGATCAAGGCCCGCCCGCCAGGCGCCAAGACGCGCCGGATCTCTGCGAAGTACGACTCGATGACTTCGGCGCTCATGTGGACGAAGGCATCGAAGGACCAAATGAGCTCGACACCACCATCAGCGACTTCGGGCAGGGAACGACCCTCGGTGACCCGATAGGCCACGTGGTCGTGGCCGGCGAGCAAGGAATGGCAATAATCGATACAGCTCGGGCTCAAGTCGACCAAGATGAGCTGGCCGCAGCGACCGACGATCTCCTTCGACCAGCGTCCATGGCCGGGGCCGATTTCCAGAACGGTCGTCGAAGGAGTGACATTCGGCTCGATGAACGTCTCGACGATCGACCGCTTCCAGACCTCGTAGGGCTGCCCGCAAAGGCGGGCCTGCCCCGTCCATTCATCGCCGTCCTGAGACCACGTATGGTCGCGGTCCCAGGCTTTGAGATTCTCTGCGATGGAATTGCGCATCGGCACCATCGCCAATTGTCAGCCGAAGGGTCAACCGATGTCATCACTCATCGGCACACGGAAGGCCTGGACGGCACCGCCGCCGATGAAGACGAGCTCCCACCATTGCATCCACAAAAAGAGCTGGCTGAACGGCAGATGCGCCGGCATCGGCTCGTCGGTATCGTCCAGGCCGGAACGCATTTCCTCTTCGATATACCGCCGATGCTCTTCGAGCTCACTGCCCGACAGATCGCGGCGCAGCTCATCGAGCGAGATGTCGTAGTAGAGGGCGATATCTGCGTCGGAAATGTCGCCGTCGTAGAAAGCGTCCGCCTCCATCGTCTCGTCAATGACTAACTGACGATAGTAGTGATCGTTGATCAGGTAGTCGCCACCGAGCATGGCGCCACCTGCGATGAGCAGTGAAAGGACTCCGACCTGCGCACCGCCGCGGCCGGCACCGGCGGTCGTGGCGGCGCCAACCAGCCAGCCGATGACCACGGCCAAGAACTTGAAGTGGTAGCCGGTGAGGACAACCGCGCCATACCAGGCACCGGCGGAGAACAAACCCATCACCGAGCCCCAAAGGATGGCCTTGAACGTCGATCCGCTCGCCTTACCTTCCTCCGTGAGGCGGATCGACACCGGGGCGTCAGAGGCCGGCGCCGGCTTGGGCGGCCCCTGATACACATCGCCCTGGTACACGTCTCCCTCAGCCACAGCAGAGGGGCCGGCTGGCCCCGGATCGGACGCATCGCCGCTGTAAACACCGCCCTGGTAGACATCACCCTGGTAGGTGTCGCCCTGATAGACGTCACCTTGGTAGACCTCACCTTGCGGCGCGCTGGGGGTTGGGTTGGAGTCCGGCATCGACCCTGGGGCCGATGCCGGCGGGGCGAGCCCGGCATCCATCGAGGGTTGCGGGCCCTGGTAGAGATCGCCCGTCGCGCCCGCGCCCGATTGAAAGCCGAGCCCGGCAGGAGGGCTGGGTGGCGGTGGCGAAGCGGCGGCGGCAACTGCCGGTGCCAGCGCCCGACCATTGGGACCAGGGTTCTGAGCGCTACGCCGGTCGAGAAACTCGGCACAGCCGCCACAGAAATTCCGTCCGTTGCGCTCGTTGATGCACGACGTGCACATCAGTTGATCGCACCGAGTGCAGAGGGTCGAGGCACCCGTTCCAGGGTGTTGGGCACAGTCCATGGATCTCTCCGTCTTTGAGATGAGGCCCAACCGCCCGACCTCTCCGGGAGATCGGGGTTGACATGAGCTACTAGGAACTAAAGCGGAAAAGCGAGCAAAAAGTGATCACGTCGAGCCCAATGGGAGCTCAGGCGTGGCTGCCCGAAGGGGATCGTTGCCCGAACGGATGGCAGAGGCTTCAGCCGCTGCCCCAGTTGACGCTACCGGCCAACACGTGTGTCTTGATCTTCATCGTCGTTCCTCAAGGTGGTTCGAGATCGAGGCCTACAGGTGACGCGGGATCTCGACCGCGGAACGATCAATCCGGCCGGCTCTCGTTCTCGCGGGGCCGGCAAGTCTCTCCAAGCTCGGCTCAGGCTTTGGCTTTGACCGCGCGCGTGGCGATGGCGACGGGCGCAAAGCGGTTGAGCGGCGTCGCCTCGTCGTCCCAGGAATCTTCGTAGAGTCCGGTGATGACGAAGCCGGCGGTCAGCTGGCCACCGATCTGTGCTTCGAGGGAGTGGCTGAACTCGGCCGCCCGACCGCTCTCGAGCCAACGCCGTTTCTCCTCCGATGACAGGCTGTCGGGATCGGCATAGGGCAGCGAGTAGCGCACGGTGAGCGTCCCGGTGCGTTCGGCTTCCTCGTGATCGAAGAGGTAGAAGCTCGGATGCATGAAGCCGGCCAGTAGTGCACCGCCCGGCTTCAGCACCCGATAGCACTCGCTCCACAGGCCGCTCAGATGGGGTATGAAGGCGTTCGAGATCGGATGAAAGATTAGATCGAAGCGACGCTCACCGAACGCCGAGAGATCAGTCATCTCGCCCTGGATACATTGCACTTCGAGCCCTTCGCGCTGGGCCACCCGGCGGTCCTTGGCCAATTGCTCGTCGGACAGGTCGAAGCTGACGACGCGGGCACCCGCGGCGGCCAAGATAGGGGCCTGCTGGCCGCCACCCGAAGCCAGGCAGAGTACCTCTTGCCCTTGCATCTCGCCGAGCCAATCGGCGGGTACCGGACGCTTCGGCGTCAGGATGACACTCCAGTCACCCTGCCGAGCCCGCGCCACCGCCTCGGCATCGACCGGAACGGTCCACTCGCTGCCCTCGGACGATTCGCGGTCCCAGGCCCGCCGGTTATGCTGAATGATGTCCATGGCCGATTCTGTGCCACTCGGGCCGTCGAGTCGAGTGCGGGCAGCTCGGGTCTGACAAGATAGCCGAGCCCTGCCGTCCACCTTGCTCGACGAACCGCATGCGAGCACGCACCGCATGAAGACCCAACGCCTCGGCCAATCCGATCTCGACCTCTCGCGGCTCGGTCTGGGGACCTGGGCCATCGGCGGCTCGTGGCAATGGGGCTGGGGCCACCAGGACGATGTGCGCTCGGTGCGCACGATCCATCGCGCGCTGGATCGGGGCATCAACTGGATCGACACGGCGCCGGTCTACGGTCTGGGGCATGCGGAAGAGATC
>JBCCGX010001089.1:0-3610 GCA_039029035.1 Acidobacteriota bacterium
CTGGCGCACCGCCCTCGAGCCCTCCCTGCGCCGGCAAGCCCGTTGCCTCGCCGCCAACCTCGAGCATGACGTGCCCAACAACCACCTCATCGGCAACTACCGTGCCCTGGCTTGGGTCGGTCTGCTGTTCGAACACTGGCCCGAGAGTGAGGGGTGGCGGAAGGTGGGCCTGAAAGGCCTCTGGTGGGAGATGGACCGACAGATCCTGCCTGACGGCGTGCACGACGAGCGTAGCCTGAGCTACCACCCGATCGTGCTGCGAGATTTGTTCGAGACCTGGCAGCTCGCCCGGCGGCGTGGTGTCGACACCCCCTCGCACCTCTCTGAAACCCTTGGCAAGATGCTCTGTTTTCTGGTGGCCACGCGAACCCCGAATGGAACCTGGCCGATGGTGAACGACAGTGTGCCAACCTATCCGGAAGATAGAGCAGCGCTCATCGACTCTGTGACAAGCGCTCTAGAACAACCCAGCGAGCGCCCGAACCGAGTCGATGATGCAGGCGTCAGTGCCTTCCCCGAGGCGGGTTACGCCATCCTCCGCCCCACTCCAGACGATTACCTCTTCTTCGATGCCGGCCCGATGGGTCCGACTCAGGTCCCCGGCCATGGCCACGCTGACGCCCTCTCGTTCGTTCTTTACGGCAACGGCCGACCGCTGATCGTGGACCCTGGTGTCGACACCTACGAAGCCGGCCAGCGGCGCGACGAGCTGCGCTCGATCGCGGTGCACAACACGGTGACCGTCGATGATCAAGAACCCTGCACTTTCTGGGGCCCCTTCCGCGTCACCGACTTGCCTGGCGCCTGCCTGATCGAGTGGTCTGAGAGCCATCTCCTCGGCCAGCACCAGGGCTACAAAAGGTTGGCCCATGGCGTGACGCACCACCGCCGCATCACCTGGCTCGATGATGGCTGCTGGGAGATCCACGACCGATTCGAGGGGGTAGGTGAGCACACTTTCGCCTTTAACCTCCAACTCGCTCCAGGTGCCCAAGTCGATCTCGAAGGCCTCGATGCCGTAGCGCGTTGGAGTGACGGCACCCAGCTCGTGATGCGACCCGATGTCCCGCTGGCGGAAGCACGAACCGAAATCGTCGAGGGGTGGGTCGCGCCCGATTGGAATCGGCGGGTCGCCGCTTCACGCTATCTCTTGCGCTGGAACGCCCAGGTACCGTTCGAGCTTCGGACTCGGCTCGAAGTCGATATCGTCTAACCAGCCTCGGCTCCGAACACAGCGCGCAGAGCATCTCCCAAGCGATCCTGCATCACCAAGCTGAAGCCACCTCGAACCAGCAGCGGCCAGTAGGCGTAGAGACGGGCCGGGTCCCGCCGCAGCCACTGTCTCAAGTAGGCGCGGCGCAAGGGACCGGGAGCGACCGCGGCCTCAAAGCCCGGTGGCAGCGGCGTCGACAGCAGACTACGGGTCCAATCAAGCATGGTCCAGGCCGCGGTGGCGACGCCACTGTCCTCGAGGACGGCCACGGTAGCCTGGGGATCGACGGTAGGCGCAGCGCTTTGCAGATGGCGTAGCCAGCGGTCGAGATCGACGGCGTGAATGAGCTGCAGGGTGACGTGGTCGGTCAGCGCCGGGTTGAGCAGCATGATGAGAAGGGCAGCAGCCTCGTTGGGAAACCACAGACCGTTGCGCTCCTGCCGGTGGGCGAGGATCCAGTGGGTCAGCGACTGGCGGCAGCGCCGCGGGTGGAAGAGGTGGGCGTGGACGTCGAGCTGGCTGCCGTGGCCGTCGAGGGCGGCCTCGTAACTCGGCTGTCCAGCCTGCTCGACTCGGGCGAAGCCCGACGGTCCCAGAGCCTCGATCGCTCGCTGCAGGTCGCCCTCAGCGACCAGCAGATCGACGTCGGAAGCCGGGCGCAGAACGGCATCGCCATAGAGCGCTTCACCGAGATGGAATCCCTTGAAGAAGACGTAGGGGATCTCGGCGCCGTCGAGCGCCTCAGCCGCTTGCTTGGCGGCTTCGATCTGATACAGCACAGCCACGGCGGTACGGCGCTGAGCCCATTGCAGGGACTCGCGCAACGCTTCCGGCCAATCGGACGGTGCAAGGCGCTCCAGCATGAGACGATAGACCAGCTGATCGATCCGGTGCCGGGTGAGGAACCCTACCAGGTGATCCGGATCTTGACGAAGCAGTTGGTCGATCGCCGACGCCGCGACAGGTTGCTCGAGCGGCAGACGGAGAAGCTCGAGGCAGGGTTCGAAACAAGGATCTTGCTGAACGCGACGGCTCATCGGCCGGTCACGGGCAGGACCTGCGTCTCGGCGTGCTCGCGCGTTGCCCACTGCTCGATCACGCTGGCGATACGCTCGCCGGCCCGCCCATCCCAGAGCTCCGGTCGCCGCGCCCGCGGCCAGTTGCCCGCCAGGATCTCTTCGAAGCCCTGGCGAATCGCCGTCGGATCGGTGCCGACCAGCCGATTGCTACCGTGGTCGACGGTCACCGGGCGTTCGGTATTCCAACGTAAGGTCAGGCAAGGGATGTCGAGCGCCGTCGTCTCTTCTTGGATCCCGCCGGAATCGGTCAGCACATACCGCGCCCGCGCCATCAGACCGAGGAATGCCAGGTAGGGTAGTGGCTCACAGAGCGTCAGCGACGCCGGCAACGACAGGCCACTCGCCTCGATCCGATCTCGGGTCCGTGGATGGACCGGGAAGAGCAGCGGCAGACGCTCGGCAATCTGACCCAGGGTAGCGAGCATGCGCCGCAGGTCCGCCGGATCGTCGACATTGGACGGCCGATGCAGGGTCAGCAAGCCGTATCCGCCAGGCTCGAGCTCGAAACGCTCCCAGGGCGACGACGCCAGCGCCCGGTCACGATGGTGCAGCAGACTGTCGACCATGCAATTGCCGACAAAGTGCACCTTGTTGGCGATGATCCCTTCCTGCGCCAAGTTGCGGTGGGCGCTCTCTTCGGTGGTGAACAGCAGATCGGAGAGGTGATCCACGACCACCCGGTTGACTTCTTCCGGCATCGTGCGATCGAACGACCGCAACCCCGACTCGATGTGGCCGAGAGGGACGCTCGCCTTGGCCGCAACCAGCGCCGCGGCCAGGGTGGAGTTGACGTCACCAGCGACCAGCACCAGGTCGGGTCGATGTTCCTCCAGCGTGCCTTCGAGCGCCGTCATCACGGCACCAGTCTGCTGAGCGTGACTGCCGGACCCAACGCCCAGGTAAATGTCGGGCTCGGGCAAGCCGAGCTCGTCGAAGAACACCTTGGACATGTTGCTGTCATAGTGTTGCCCGGTGTGGACGAGAAGCTGCTCGGCATCGAGTCGCCCGAGGGCGCGCATCACCGGTGCAACTTTCATGAAATTGGGCCGCGCTGCAACAACGCTCAAGATCTTCATACCAGAGCCTCCGTCAACCGATCGATGAAGGCGCCGGCGATCTTGCCGCGATGGAAGTGCTCCAGCGCTACCTGGCGCCCCCGCTCGCCCATGGCAAGGCGCTCCTCGGGGCTCTTGGCCAGCCGGCGCAACGACGCGGTGAGCCCTTCGACGTCGCCCGAAGGGACGACCAGGCCTGCGCCGCTGCCGTTGACGATCTCCGCCGGCTCGCCCTCGGCCGCCAGCACCAAAGGCCGACCAGC
>JBCCGX010001090.1:0-3610 GCA_039029035.1 Acidobacteriota bacterium
AGACGCCGATCAGGTCTGCTTCATCTACCGCGACGAGCTCTACAACAAAGACGATCCCGACAACAAGGGCATGGCGGAGCTGATCGTGTCGAAGCATCGTAACGGCGAGACCGGCAAGGTCGACATGGTGTTCTTCGGCGAAAACACGACCTTTCGCAATCTCGACGTGCACCATAGCGATGCAGCGGCACCATTCTGAGCGGTGCGGTTGGCGTTGATTAGCGGGGGCTGCCTGATCAGCGGGGACTTGGCTGATCAGCGGGGTCTGCCTGATCAGCGGGGGCTTGGCTGATCAGCGGGGTCTGCCTGATCAGCGGGGACTTGGCTGATCAGCGGGGTCAGTTCGCCGGGCTACGCTTCTGCCGCAGCCGCGACGACATGAAGAGGCGTTCGAGAGCGCTGGTCAGATTTTGTGGCGGGATCCGCTTGAGGCGGTCCTCTTGCCAGGTCGAGCCGTCGACGATCTCGTAGACCGGCATCGGTTCGAGGCCTTTGAAGCGGCCGATGCCCAGTTTCCGCACACCGACCAGAAGGCGGCCGCCGACTTCTTCTTCGATGGCGACGGCGATGTAGCCGCGCCCTTGCTCCTTGGCGAAGTACATGTCGGAGAACGTTCCGAGGCGAGAGACGAAAGGGTCGGTGGCAACGATGCCTTCATTGATCAGAGCGTTGTTCTGGTTGATGTAGGCATAAAATCGGCGCGATTCTTCGATCTTGGAGACCAGCTCAGCGTTGGTTTTGACCAACGGCGAGAAGAACTTGTTGACCGCTGGCTCGGGATAGCCCTGGGACAGAAGGTAGGTCTTGAACTCTTCGAGCTCCTGGGTTTTCTTGCCGGTCGATAGGCGCGACAGCTCGACCAGCCCATGGCCGAAGAACTCGTACCGTGCCGTGCCGTTGGCCGGGGCGCCTTCCAGCGGCAGTAGACGGTATTCGCCGTAGTTCATGGCGATCCGCAGTCCTTTATCGAAAGGGAAGCCTTGATCGAGGAATTTGGGGTAGGTGCGCTGCAAGTGGACGGCGACGACCAGCATGTTGCGCGCGTTGCGGCCCGAGTAGAAAGCTCCGTCACCGAGATACTTCTCGAGCCTGAGATCGAGAGAGGACGCCAGTTTGTTAATCTTGCGTTGGAAGACCGAGGTCATGCGGAAAGCATCTTCGATCGCCATCTTCTCGGCTCGTCCGAGCATCGAGATGGTGGCCGAGAAATCGGTGATGTCATAGACCAGACCGCAACGCTGGACTACCGGGTCGACGATCCAGGCAGCAGTGAAGTCGACCGGCCGCGTGGCAGTGGAGAGGATGACCGGCTGGGCCCCACCGGAGCGGTTCAGGCTTCCTGGCTGCTCGCAGGTGAAGAGACCGTCGTTGAGCTCGAGTGGCACGACCATCTTCCGCAGAGCATTGAGGATCTCGAACTCCTTGATCTTGCTCAGCAGGCTTTCCCAGACCTGGATTTTGTCGTGGGGCAGAAGCTGTGAGGGGCTGTACGTCACGTGGCTGCTCAGGAAACTGACATAGCCTGTGCGATTGAGCAGTGAGCGAGTCTCAGAACGGGGATCGGCGCCGAGCAGATTAGACGCTGCAGCGCGCAAGACACCGTCGGTCTCGATGTTTTTACGATGCCAGGCCTCGAGAGCGGCAAGGCGCTGCCTCAGGTCCCGGCCATCGATCTTCAAGCAGCCATGAAAGTAGCTCGATAGCTCGCTCAGATCAGGGCCGATATAGTCTTCGGTGAAGATCAGGACGTTGTCCCGCATGATGGCGAGGAGAGCGGGAAAAAGCGCGTTCTCGTTTTCCTCCAGCTCCGGCGCCATACGGTGGGCGGTGTCGTAGGCCGCCGTCACGACCTTGTCGATCCACTTGAAGAACACCCGGTACTTCACATCGTCGCCGTGCTCGCGGCCGAGCGCGAGGTCTTGCCGGCGAAGACGCTTGGGAATCCCTTGCAGGTGTCGCGCGACTTCGAGCGAGTGGTAGAGCCAAAAGATCGCGGCGTAGTTGCCGCCGTGTCTCGCTTCGGTGACGTTTTGCATCGCCTGGGCGAGGCGTACACGGTAGCGCTCCCAAGTCTCGGCGTAGGCCTGGGTGTCGAAGCCCTGGCGCAGGTGTACCGAGAACTGGACCTCGCACTCCAGATCGAGGAAGGCGGCGAGAGTTCTCGACAGCGCCGTCAGCTTGTCGGATAGGAGAATCGGGAAGCCGTGGAAAGGCGGGACGGACTCGTCATCCGGGAAGATGGCCTGCGGTACAGGCAGCACCGTCTCGGCTTGCGGGATGACGCGACGAATCTCGGCCGACTCATTGAGCAGAAAGCTGTAGGTTCCGCGCTTGAGATGGTCAAAAACAGAGTTGGGCATCGCTCCGACAGGAGAGGCTTGGGAAACGGTCCATGATTGCCGTGGAGACGGACCCCCTACGTATAACATAGCTCGGGTCAGCAAGTCAGTGACGACGGTCCAGGAATTACCTAATCCATGCAAGACGCTGCTCTGACTGAGCCCACCTCCACGCTCGGGATGCCGCCGGCTTTGCTCGAGATCGAACGGTTGTCCCTGCGCTTCGGTGAGGGTGCCGAGGTCCTGCGGCAAGTGTCCTTGCATGTGCGGCGAGGGGAGATCGTCGCCCTGGTGGGGGAGTCCGGCTGTGGCAAGACTCTCACTGCACTGTCGATCCTCGGACTCTTGCCGGCCGCCGCGCGCACTGTCGGCGGTCGCATCGAGCTGGCTGGCGAAGGGGATCTGCTGCGTTTAGATCGCGCGCGCAGACGGCAGATCCGCGCCCAGCGCGTATCGATGATCTTCCAGGAGCCGATGAGCGCGCTCAATCCGGTGCTCAGCATAGGCTTTCAGATCACGGAAAGTCTGTGCACCGTGCGCAAAGTGGCGCGGGCCGAGGCGCGCGAGCGTGCTCGCGAGCTGCTGTCCATGGTGGCGATGCCGGATCCCGAGCGCCGCTTGCGCAGTTATCCGCATCAGCTCTCCGGTGGCCAGTTGCAGCGTGCGATGATTGCTATGGCATTGGCCAGCGAGCCTGACTTGCTGTTGGCGGACGAGCCGACCACGGCCCTCGACGTGACGGTGCAGGCCCAGGTTATCGAGCTGCTGCTCGATCTTCGCCGGCGCCTCGAGCTGGCGGTGTTGTTGATCACCCACGATCTCGGGGTCGTGGCGCAATGTGCCGATCGAGTGCTGGTGATGTATTGCGGTCAGATTGTCGAAGAAGCGACGGTGGAGGAGCTCTTTGCGCAGCCGGCGCATCCCTACACCCGGGCCCTGCTGCGGGCTGTGCCGCGCCTCGACGGCGGCGGCAGTGATCTCGCGGGCATCCCCGGACGGGTGCCGGATCCCGGCGAGCTGCCCGGCGGCTGTTCGTTCCACCCCCGCTGTCACGAGGCGCTGGACGTCTGCCGGCAGGAAGCACCGGGACGGTTGTCGGCCCAGGGTGGCGCAGCAGCGGGTACGGCCGACGCTCAGCACCTCGGGCGCTGCTGGCTGCTGGCCGAGAACGATCCGACCAGCGCTCCGCCGGAGGTTGATTGAGCCTTCTCCTGCAGGCTCGAGACCTGAGCAAGTCGTTCGCTTGGCGGCAGTCTTGGCGGACCCGGAAG
>JBCCGX010001091.1:0-3608 GCA_039029035.1 Acidobacteriota bacterium
CCAGGCGTCCCTTTGCTGCCCCCAGCCCGAGCCGTCGACCCGCAACGCACCGAAGGAGCTGCCATGGCGCCTCACGCAACTCTGCAACAGGTCGAGACGCTGGCCCGGAGGTTCCTGGAGGAGGTCGCCGACTTGCTGAGGGTCGACCTTGCGGATCTGCAGTTGGACCGCCGACGCAGCCGCCCGACCGGCCGCGAGCGACACCTGTGGCTAGTGGAATTCCAACAGACGCATGCCGGCTTGCCGATCGAGGGGGCGCGGGTCTTCCTGCGCATCAGCCACGGCCGAATCGTGCAATTCGGCACCGAAGGCATCGCAGACGTCGAGCTCGAGACGACCCCCTGGATCTCCCGGGAAGATGTCCCTAGGCTCGCGTCCGCGGCCCTCTCCGCTGCGCCCGGCGACCTCGAGACGGTGGCGCCGGCCACGCTCAGCGTGTTGCCGGTGATCGTCGACGAGCCGCAGGCCTTGCCCCACGGCGGCAGTCCATACCGTCATGTCCTGGCCTGGGAGGTCGCTGTCCGCCGGTTGCAGGATGGCGTGATCTTCCGGCTCCGGATCGACGCCCATCGTGGTGAGCTCCTACAAGTGTCCGACCCCAGGGTGTTCGGGCAAGCCTCGGCCAGGGTTCATGGCGCCTGGGCGACAGCACCGACTTCGCAGCCCTTGGCCGAGCTCCTGGTCGAGCACCAGGGTTTTCGGCTGACCGACGACGCAGGGTTCTTCGACTACCTGGGCGGCGAGGCCTCGGCGGGTCTCGCGGGGACCTCGATCCAAGTCTCCGATGCCTGCGGACCGACCTATCTGACGAGTTGGGATGGGGTCCTCGACTTCGGTGGCACCCCGGGTTCGGATTGCTCGGTGCCGGCCAATGGCGGGCCTGGCAATACCCAGGCAGCCAGGGATGCCTACTACTACCTGACGCGGGGCTACCGCGCGGTGCGTGGGCGATTCCCGACGCACTCCCTGCCCGGCACCCTGATTGCCCGCACCAACCAACCGAATATGAGCTGTGAGGCGTATTGGGACGAAAGCCAGGGTAGCTTTGCCTTCGGGCAGGCCGGCCAAGGCTGTGTCAACAGCGGCGAAGTGCCGGGAATCCTGTTGCACGAGCTCGGTCACGCCACGGACTCGCTCCTCGGTGGTACCGCTCCGGAGGGTGCCTCGGGCGAGGCTCAGGCGGATTTCTTCGCCTTCCTACAGACGGCGGACACCTGTATTGGACGCGGTCTGCGACCGAACAACCCGTGCTGGAACTGCGACGACCTCTGCACCGGCGTCCGCGATCTCGCGGCGTTCATCGAAGGCGGCACGGCACCGGTCGCCAAACCAGGCACTCTGGAAGCTCCGGACGGGCTCGCCTGTGACAGATTCCATTGTCCGTATCCGGGCGGCGCAGCCTTCCAAGGGCCGCTGGGCTACCAGGCACACTGCGAGAGCCAGATCGCCAGCTCGGCGATGCTCGACCTCTATCATCAGCTGTTGGCCGTCCGGCAGCAGGCCGGCCGGCAAACGCTGGAAGATCTCTGGTTCACCGCCTTGCCCGCTCTCGGACAGGCCTATCGACGGGTGAGCGCCTGGCCCTTGTGCCAGGCCCAGGACGAGGCAGCAGACGGTTGTGGGGCGAGCAATTGGTACTCGGTCCTCCTGGCCGCCGACGACGATGACGGGAACCTCGCCAACGGCACGCCCAACGGGTGTCTGATCTGGCAAGCCTTCAACACCCACGGCATCGCCTGCGGCTCCAGCCCGGCTTGCTCTTGCGCCGGCGGGGGTAGCGTTGCCAACGCCGGTCCGGACCGCACCATCTGCCGCGGCGAGCAGGTCACTCTGGGTGGCCCCGGTGTCTGGGGCGGGGGGCCGAAAACTTTCACCTGGCTCCCGGGGGAACAGACCACGGTGCAGATTCAGGTCTCGCCCGAATACACGACCGACTACACCCTGACGGCGACGGACTCCTGCGGCGAGACCCAGGACCAGGTCACCGTAACGGTGACAGCCTGCGACGGATTCGAGGAAGACTTCGAGTCCGGTGTGCCTGGGTGGACGACCTCTGGACTCTGGCACGCGGTCGAGGGCACGGGATGTGTCGAGCCCCCGGCCGCGGCGGGCACCGGAGCGATGTACTACGGGATCGACGGCGCTTGCACTGTGGACAACGGCGAGCCGGGCGCCGGCGACCTGATCTCCCCGCCCATCCTCATCAGTTCCGAAAAACAGGTCTTGAGCTTCGACTTCTACTTGGCTGATAGCGCACCCGAGGTAGCTTGGGGCCGGGCCGAGCTGGCGGTGAGGATCGCAGGGGCCACCGCCTGGGAGCCACGTTGGGCAGTGCGGATCACGGATCTGGTGGGCGGTGCTTGGCAGACCAGCCCGGCGATCTCCCTCACACGGTACCTGGGCGAGACCCTCCAATTGCGCTTCCGCTTCGAGGCTTACGGGCCGCAAGGGAAGCCGAACGAGTACCTCGGCTGGTTGATCGATGACGTGCGGGTCTTCGAGGGTCACCCACCGGACGCCGGCACCGCACCGGCCGTGACTCTGATCGAAGCACCGACCGAGCCGCTCTCACAATGTGAGTGCGTGCGTTGCCGGTTCGCGGTGGACGATGCCGACGATGGCGACTTGAGTGAGATCCTGGCCTGGTCTTCCGATCTCGATGGCGCCCTCGGCTCCGCAGGTCGCCCCGCCTTGATCCTGTCCCCCGGTGAGCATCAGCTCACCGGAACCGTCATCGACTACGATGGCAAGTCGGCTTCCCTGACGATTCCACTGGTCGTCCTCGACGAGCATGACGACTGCGAATTACCGCGCTGGCCGCCGGCAGAGCCACGGCTCTACTGTGGTGATGAGGAGGACGATTAGCTCTCGGAACCGGGCTACCCGTCGTGCGCTTCGCGCCAGCGTGCCTGGGCAGCCCGAGTGACGGGTGCTTCGTCGCCCAGGGTCCGGCGCAGGCCCGCCAGACCTTGGCTGAAGAGCTGCTCGCCCTCGTGCTCGCGGCCGAGGGCGAGCCAGCAGGTGGCGAGCCAAGTCTGCAGCTCCGCCGTGCGCCAATGCTCGGGCCGTTGCGCCTGGCGGATCTGTAAGCCCTCGTTCAGAAACGGCTCGGCCCTGGCCGGCTCGCCCGCTTCGAGATGGGAGCGCCCCAGCCGCAGCAACGGGAACGAGATCCGCCAATGACCCGCTGGGAAGATCTGCCGCCGCAGGGCCAGAGCCTCCGAATAGGCCGCTCTGGCAGCCTCAGATTCGTCTTGCCCAGCAAGGGCATCACCCAAGTATTGGAGCACGAGGGGGACTTTCTCGTGTGCCTCGCCATAGGCAAGGCGGGTTGCGGCAACCGCCTGGCGGTGCAGATCGACCGCGCGATCCACATCGCCACGATCCTGCACCGCCTGGGCCAGGTTGGTGAGGGTGTCGGCATAGACCGGATGCCGCACCCCCTGCACTTTCCGCACCCCCACGAGCGCCGCAGACAGATACTCGACCGCGGCATCCAGATCGCCGCGGCGCCGGCAGACTTCCCCCAGATTGTTGAGCGTATCGGACACCGAGGGGTGCTCCTCGCCGTAGACCCGTCGCCGAATGGCCAAGGCATCGGCCAGGAG
>JBCCGX010001092.1:0-3600 GCA_039029035.1 Acidobacteriota bacterium
CGTGCTCGTGGATCAGGGTGTAAGTCGGTGATTGGACTTCCCGCCGATCGATCCCCAGGGCATCGGCGATGCCGCGCACAAGGACGGTCTTGCCGCTACCCAGATCACCCTCCAGCAGAATGACGGCTTCTCCGCCAGTGCTGGCAACCAGTGCCGCACCGACCGCTTCGGTCTCCGCTTCGCTGTGGCTGAGAACGCGCTGTTCCATGCCTGAGCCTACTCACCGCGCAAGTCGTTGAACGCCGCGGGCAGCGCTTCGATCTGATCGCTCGCCCGTAAGGCCTCGGGGGGAAGGCTGCGACCGGCCAAATCGCCAGCCAGCCCGTGTAAGTAGACCGCCAGCTGGCTCGCCGCGAGGACCTCGAAGCCTTGCGCCAGGAACGCTGCCAGGAGCCCGGTCAGCACGTCGCCACTACCACCCGAGGCCATGCCCGGGTTGCCGGTGGGATTGACGTAAACCGCGCCACCCGGTTCGGCGATCAGAGTCAGATGCCCCTTCAGCACCACGACCGCGTTGGAACGCTCCGCCGCCCGACAAACAGCGGCCCGGCGATCGGTTTGGACTTCGGCGGTAGAGATCCCCAGCAGCCGCGCCATCTCGCCGGGATGCGGCGTCAAGACGGTCGCCGACTGACGTTCGGCGAGAGCCTCCAGGTCGCCGGCAAAGGCGTTCAGGCCATCGGCGTCGAGCACCAGCGGGACCTCCGGCATCTGGGCCACCTGCCGCACCACTGCGACGGTCTCCGCCGCCAGACCAAGGCCGGGGCCGATCGCTACCGCCCGTTTGCCCGCAACAGCGGCGGCGATGGATTCCGCCGCGGCCGCCGTCAGAGCACCGTCGGCGCCAGCCGGCAGCGCCAGAGTCATCGATTCGAGCGAGCCGCCGTCAACCGTTGCCAGGATCGGCTCCGGCACCGCCACGGTCACCAGTCCGACGCCACCGCGGACGGCGGCTCGGGCGGCCAGGATCGCGGCTCCCGCTTTGCCTGGCGAGCCGGCGACCAGCAGCGCGTGGCCGAAGTCGCCCTTGTGGCTGTCGCGGCGTCGCGGCAAGAGACCCGCCGCCAGCTCCTCGGCGACCAACAAGTGGAGATTGCCCGGTGCTTCGTCGACCAAATACGGCGGAATGCCGAGATCGGTCACCACGACCTGCCCCACCGCCCGCGCCGCCGGCGGGAAGATGTGGGCGACCTTGGGTGCGGCGAAGGTCACGGTGGTCTCGGCCGGCAGAAAAGGCCCTGGCGGCGTGTCGCGACTGCCGTCGAGGCCACTAGGCAGATCCACCGCGAGCACGGGCAGTGCGAGACCCGCCAGGCGCTCGATCAACTCGGCGAAATGCCCCTCGAGCGGCCGCGACAGGCCGGTACCGAACAGGGCGTCGACGATCAGGTCGCAGCCGCTCACGCCGGCCACCACAGGCGTCAGATCGGTCTCCGGCTCCAGGTTTACCACGGTCAGGCCGGCCCGCTGCAAAATCTCGAGCTGAACCGCGGCATCGCCCCGCGGCGGCGAGCTGCCGACGACGAGGAAGACCAACAACCGGTAGCCGCGAGCGTCGAGATGGCGGGCCATCGCCAGACCATCGCCACCGTTGTCGCCTGGGCCACAGAAGATCGCCACCGTCTCGGCCTGTGGGTAGCTCTCGGCCAAGGCATCAACCGCACCGACCGCGGCATTCTCCATCAGCACCAAGCTGGGGATGCCAATCTCTTCGATGGCCCGCTGGTCGACCCGGCGCATGGCCTCTGCGGTGAGAATCTTCACCTAGCGGCCTCCAGCCGGCCCCATTGCATGAGCAGCCGGCGGGTGCGCGGGCAACCTGTGCCTTGCTGCGATAAGCGCCCGGCCAGTTGGCGCAGATCGTGTGGGACATCAATGTCATGGCCGCCCGGGAGGAGCTCGATCGACAGGCCCAGTTGCCGGCAGCGTTCCAGGCTCATGTCGAGCACCGACTCGGTGCTCCACGGTATGTTCTCGAAAATCTCCCGCCGAACCGCTTCGCAGCGCAGGCCCACGAGGTAGTAGCCGCCGTCCGGCACCGGACCGAAGACGGCGTCGGTACCCGATTCCAGGCGCCGGAAAGCGTCTTCGACGATCTCGGGACGCAGCTCGGGGTGGTCGCTACCGATCGCCGCAACGACCGATGCGCGTTCCGCCGCCGCCTGTAGACCGTGATAGAGCCTGGCCCCCAGGTCGCCCACGACCTGGCGCAGGTTCTCGGCCGGACCCACGACCAGGTGGGAGGGGAACTCTTCGCCCTCGTCCAAGGCCCAAGCGACCCGCAGTTCGAAGGCGCCGCCGCACAAGCGCTCGCTCAGGTCGGCAAGAAAGGCCGCGTGGAGCTCGGCCGCTTGCGCGGCGCTCAGCTCGCCGATCAGCCGTGTCTTGACCGCCCCCGGCACGGCTGGCTTGGTGAAAAGCAACAGTTCCCGGCGAACAGCCACCTGAGGAAGATTCGGTTGATCCAACTCGTGCAAAGTATCGCCCTATGTGCAGATTCACGAAAATCTATACCCGGATTCTGATCGCTTTCTTAATGTGAATTGAAATCGATCAGAATCATAGTCTCTGCGAAGCTTCATTCAGCGGCATCGATGCTCTGCTCTATTTCATCAGACGGATTACATCAGACGGGATACCCAACGACCGAGGAGAAGCAAGATGGATCGATGGGAGTACAAGATCATCAACATTCGGAGTGAGAACTATAGGCTAGATCCAGCAGTCAGCCCAGAGCTGAACAGTCTGGGACAGGTGGGCTGGGAGCTCGTTGGATTGACCTCGGTCAATTTCAAGAGCGGCGCCACCGACAACATTGCCATGGTGTTCAAGCGCCCCCTCACCGACTGACCTCTCAATCGCGGCGGCGCGCGACCAGCCACGCCGCGATCGCCAATCCGGAGGCGAAGCCTACTGCCGGCAAAACCCAGGTCTTCGCCTTCGGCGCCCAGCCGAGCTCGCGATCGAGCGCTAGCCGCAGATCGCCGAACCGAGCTTCGAGCTCTCGCCGACGACCCTCCAGTTGCTCAAGCGCGGGTGTCGGTTTCACCATCGTTCTCTCCTTGCGCCACAGACTTTTCTTGCGCCACAGCCCCTGTGGACGCCGGGTTCTCGATCTGCGACTCCGCCTCCACGTCGCTTCCGACGATGCGGTCGTTCCACCAGGCTCGATGATCGGCGAAACGATGCCGCAAGGTTGCCGCCGGGCTTTCCAGACGACTCTTGACGCGTTGGCGGATGATGCTCATCAGGATAAGAGCCACCAAGGCGACCACGCCAGCAACTGTCAGAGCAGCGCCCCACATGGGCCAACCGAGCCCTTCGGACAGACCCATCAGCAGCGCGACGATGAGCAGCGTAGGCAGGCAGATCAACGCCAGATAGCCCAGCACGACGCCGATGGTGGCGATCGTGCGCAGCTCGCGGGCCGAGCGCTGCCAGGTTTCACCGACGACCGCTGCTTCCGCCCGCAGGAGGTCAATCAAGGCTTCGCCCACGGCGCGAACCGTGTCTCGCCAACTGTCGCGTGGTTGGTCCATCGTCTTCCTCAGGTCTCGCCGGCGGCCGACTATCGGCTGCGCCGCGTGCCTCCGATCTGTA
>JBCCGX010001093.1:0-3597 GCA_039029035.1 Acidobacteriota bacterium
AGGCGAGCTGGTCACGCCAGAGAAGACATTGTTCACCGTCGCTGACCTCGGCGAGGTATGGCTGTGGATCGACATCTACGAGCGTCAGTTGAGGCATGTCCATCTCGGCGATCAGGTCGTGGCTCGCTTCGATGCATGGCCTGACGAGGCCTTCGCCGGCAAGCTCGCCTACATCGCTGACGAGCTTGATCCGGCCAGCCGCACGGTGAGAGCGAGGGTCGACCTCCGCAATCCGGACCGCCGCCTGAAGCCCGGTATGTTCGCCCGCGTCCTCCTTGCCTCCACCGCCGACGGTCTTGAGCCGATCTTGACCGTACCGCGTCAGGCGTTGCAGGGCCAGACCGATGGAATGGCCGTCTACGTCAAGATCGCCGAAACGCGATTCGAGCGTCGCCCAGTCGAACCTGGAGAGCTCTCCCACGACTGGGTGGAGATCCTGAGTGGTCTGAGTGCCGGCGAAGAAGTCGTCACCGAAGGTGCCTTCCTGCTCAAATCTCAATCCGCCGCCGACCAGATCGGCGGCCATCACCACTGAGGAGGACGTCATGATCCGATGGCTCATCGATCTCTCGCTCGACAACCGACTCGCTGTGGTGGCGCTCTGGGTCCTATTGACCGCTCTCGGCGTCGCGTCTGCGCTCCACCTGCCTATCGACGCGGTCCCCGACGTGACCAACGTGCAGGTTCAAGTGCTCACCGACACCCCAGGGCTTGCCGTCGAAGAGGTCGAACAGTTCGTGACCTTCCCGGTGGAGACGGCCCTGAGTGGGCTGCCCCGCCTGCATGACCTACGGTCGCTAACCAAGTTCGGCCTTTCCGTCGTCACGGCAGTGTTCGAGGAAGGCACCGATGTGTACTGGGCTCGCCAGCTGGTCGCCGAGCGGCTGGCCGAAGCGCGCGCGGCTATTCCGCAAGGGTATGGCGAACCGGCCCTGGCTCCGATCACCTCCGGATTGGGAGAGATCTACCAGTTCGAGGTGTCCGGCACGCCGCGCTGCCCTGTTGACGAGCCGAAAGCCGGGACAGCCGAAGCGCCGGACTGCTGGTCGTTGGGAGAGCTGCGCTCGATTCTCGACTGGATGATCACGCCGCGGCTCAGAGCAGTACCTGGAGTGGTCGAGGTCAACGCCTTCGGCGGCGAAGTCAAGACCTTCCAGGCCACCGTCGACCCGGAAAGCCTCGTCGCCTACGGTCTCGGGATCACCAACGTCATCACCGCGATCCGCGACAACAATCTCAACGCGGGCGGCGGCACTCTCTCCTTTGGCAGCGAGCAGTACGTCGTACGGGGTCAGGGGCTCCTCACTTCCCTGGCTGATCTCGAGCAGGTCGTGGTGGCGACCCGCAGCGGCGTGCCCATCTACCTGAGTGAGGTCGCTACGATCGAGATCGCCCCACTGCAGCGCCAGGGCGCCGTGACCCGCGACGGTGATCGCGAAGCAGTCGCCGGGATCGTGCTGATGCTCCTCGGAGAGAATTCGCGTGCCGTCGCCGAGCGTGTCGAAGAGAAGGTGTCCGAAATCCTGCCAACTCTGCCTGAGGGTGTGGTGATCGACACCTACTACGACCGTTCAGATCTGGTCGATCGCACCCTGCGGACCGTGGCCACCAACCTGCTCGAAGGCGGCCTGCTGGTGGTCGTGATTCTCCTCTTGTTGATCGGCAGCCTGCGGGCTGGGCTGTTAGTGGCAGCGACGATTCCGCTATCGATGCTGGTTGCGTTCTCGGCGATGCGCTGGACCGGTGTCTCAGGTAATTTGATGAGCCTCGGGGCAATCGACTTCGGCCTTATCGTCGACGGCTCCGTGGTCATGGTCGACAGCATCTTGCGCCGGCTCAGCCAGCGGCATAGCGACCCTCGAACTCCGGCTCTAGAGCAAGTCCGGGCGGCGGCGCACCAGGTGGCGCGACCGATGGTCTTCGGAGTCACCATCATCATCCTTGTCTACCTCCCGATCCTGGCGCTGTCCGGTATCGAGGGCAAGATGTTCCGGCCGATGTCGCTGACCGTGGTCTTCGCCCTGGCAGCTTCACTGGTCTGTGCCCTGACCCTGACGCCGGTTTTGGCCAGCTGGCTGCTACCGGGAGTTCAGGTGCGAGAACCAGCTCTCTACCGTTGGTGTCGCCGCCTTTACCTGCCGTGCCTCGAGCAGGCGCTAGCCCACCGCCGGGTCACCTTCGCTTGCGCCGGAGCGGTGCTCGCGGTGAGCCTCCTCGCGTCGCCCTTTCTGGGTGCGGAGTTCCTCCCGACTCTCGATGAAGGTGCGATTGCCATGCACATACAGCGCTTGCCATCGGTCTCTCTCGAGACCTCGAACGAGATCAGCTTGATGGCGGAACGACTACTCCTCGAGGAGTTTCCACACGAGATCGAGACCGTCGTCTCACGCACTGGCCGGCCGGAGGTCGCCCTGGATCCGATGGGGGTGGAGATCGGCGACACCTTCATCATGCTGCGGCCCAGACATCGCTGGCGCTTCGCTGACAAGGAGAGTCTGGTCGAGGCCATGGAGGACGAACTCGAGGCGCAGGTCCCAGGGGCTAGGTTCGCCTTCACCCAGCCGATCGAGCTGCGCTTCGCCGAGCTGATCGCCGGGGTGCGCTCCGATGTCGCAGTACACCTCTACGGATCCGACCTCGACCTGCTGGGCGAGAAAGCAGCGGAGATCGAAGCGCTGTTGCGCACGGTACCCGGTGCCGCCGATGTGGCCGCCGAGCAGAGCCAGGGACTGCCGCGGCTACGGGTAGCGATCAACCGCCAAGCGATCGGCCGCTACGGACTGTCCGTAGCCGACGTCTTCGAGGTTCTGGCTGCCATCGGCGGTACAGAGGTGGGCGTCGTACTCGAGGGCCCGATGCGCTTCCCGATCCAGGTGCGCTACCCGGAGCGAGTACGCCTCGATCCGCTACGCATCGGCGAGCTGCGTGTCGCCGCCCCACCGGCCGAGCCGGGAGGCCCGCCGCGCATGATCCCGCTCGATCAACTGGCGACCCTCGAGGTGATCGAGGGGCCGGCCCAGATCAACCGACAGTGGGTCTCGCGGCGCATCACCGTCGAAGCCAACGTCCGCGGGCGCGACCTGGCCTCTTTCGTCGCCGAAGCGCGACGGCTGGTCGAGGGCCGGGTCGATCTACCGGCGGGATGGAGCCTGGCCTGGGGTGGCCAGTTCGAGAACCTGCGTCAGGCTTCCGGCCGCCTGGCACTGCTTGTTCCGCTACTCTTGATGCTGATCCTGGTCCTGCTCTACAGCGCCTTCGGTTCGGGCCGGCTCGCGGCCCTGGTGTTCCTCAACGTGCCGCTGGCCATCTCGGGAGGTCTGCTAGCCCTGCTCATGCGGGGCTATCCGTTCTCGATCTCAGCTGCCATTGGATTCATCGCCCTCTTCGGTATCGCACTGCTGAATGGTGTGGTTCTGCTCACTACCATCGGCACCCTGCGACACCAGGGTCTAAAGACTGTCGAAGCCGCACGGCAGGGGGCGCGGGTGCGGCTGCGGGCCGTACTGATGACCGCCGCGACAGACATCATCGGCTTTCTCCCGATGGCACTGGCAACCAGCGCCGGGGCCGAGGTGCAACGGCCGCTAGCAACCGTCG
>JBCCGX010001094.1:0-3595 GCA_039029035.1 Acidobacteriota bacterium
AGAGCTCGACGCCATCGGCCAAGCCGCGCGGCTCGATCTGCCACAGAGCGGCCAGAAGCCCTGGATGTCTGCTGCCCTCTGTGCCCGCCTCGCCGCCTTCGACTGGCCGGGCAATGTCCGCCAGTTGCGCAACGTCGCCCGCCAGTTGGCCATCGCCAGCCGCGAGAGCGACGTCGTCCAGCTGCGGCCAAGCGTCGAGCGGCTGCTCGCCGACGCTGCGACCGACGAGCCATCGTCAAGCGCCTCCGATCCCCCTTCCAGCGCTGGCGACGCATCCGCCACCGCGACCCGGCGCCGCCCCTCCGAGATCAGCGAGCCGGAGCTTCTACACGCTCTCAGGTCGCACCGCTGGCAGGTCCAAGGCGCGGCGGGCGAGCTCGCCATCTCCCGCGCCGCCCTGTACAAGCTAATGGAGCGCAGCCCCAAGGTGCGCAAGGCCGACGACCTGAGCCGCGAGGAGATCGAGACCAGCCGCGAGCGCTGCGCTGGCGACCCGACCGCGATGGTCGAGGCGCTCGAAGTCTCCTGGCCCGCTCTGCGCCGCCGGATGAAGCGGCTGGGCCTGGACTAGAGGGACCTGTTGCCAGTTTTCAGACGAGATAAGATCCGGGAAGAATCATGCACCGAACAACTCTGTTGCTATCCGTCGTCCTCCTCTCGTCACTGCCCGTGGCGGCCGCACCGCCCTCGGCGACTGAGCTCCTCGATCGCTCGCTCGCCTACCACGACCCCGAGAACCGCTTTCTTTCGCGTTCTCATCAGCTCGAATTCCTCGAGACCCGACCGGGTGGCACGGACCGTCGGACGACGGCCCTGATCGACGTGCCGGCAGGGCGCTTCGAGATCACCCGCCGGGGCGAGGTCGAGATCGCCGGGGTGCTCGGCAACGGCCGCTGCGAGATGACCCTCGATGGCCGCACCGAGGTCAGCGACGAAGAGCGCGAGACCCATCGCCTGAGCTGCGAGCGGCTCGAGCTGCTGCGCAACTACTACACCTATCTCTGGGGTTTGCCGATGAAGCTGCGTGATCCCGGCACTCTGCTCGGTGAGGTGACAGAGACCACCTTCGCCGAGCGCGAGGTCTTCGGGCTACGGGTCACCTACGACGCCGAGGTCGGGGGCGACATCTGGTACTTCTATTTCGACCGCACAAGCGCCGCGCTGGTGGGCTACCGCTTCTACCACGACGAGGCCAAGGGGGATGGCGAGTACATCGTGCTCGACGGCGAGCACCAGGCCACTGGCCTGCGCTTACCGCGAAGCCGCGCCTGGTACACGCACCAGGGTGATCGCCACCTCGGCACCGACACCCTCACCGCACTGCAGGCTCGAGAGTCGGCGGCGGACTAACCTACCTAGCGCCGCCCCACGCTGTCGTATTGCCCGACTCGAAGCCGTCGGTAAAGATGTTGTCGACGTTCTCGAGCACGATCAGCTCATCGGCGAGCTCGTCGATCAACGCCAGGTCGAGATCACCGTCGTTGTCGATGTCCATCATCAACGAGCAGGAGGCGGCGGCGGGCGCGGCGAACTCACGATCGAAGGTGAAGGTGCCGTCGCCGTCGTTGGTGAACAGAGTCCAATCGCCACCGAAGCTGGCGACGATCCAATCGAGGTCGCCGTCGCCGTCGAGATCGCCGAGATCGGTGGCGAGGGGAAACGAGTCCGTGGCGTGGGTCTGCGCCGCACCGAGGCCTCCGGCGCCGTCGCCGAGCAGGATAGCGCCATTGTTGGCGCTGCTGTTGGCCGCCGAGACGTCTTCGGTCCCGTTGCCGTCGACGTCGCCGAGGACGATCATCCACACGTCGCCCCCGCTCGGCTGATCATCGGTCAGGGTGAAGGTACCGTCGCCCTGGCCGGTGTAGACGTAGATTCGCTGGGACGACTGCCCGCCGACCACCAGGTCGAGGATGCCGTCGTCGTTCATGTCGCCCGCTGCCAGGGCCCACTCGCTAACGCCAGCCCCAAAGGTGCTGGGGCTGCCGAAGACGCCGGCGCCGTTGTTGAGCAGCACGGTGACCTCCCCCGCGCTGGGGCTGGCCGCAGCGACATCGACGTCACCGTCACCGTCGACATCGAGCACCGCCACGCCGCGCACCGCGCTGCCGACGGCGATCTCCTGCTGGGGGTCGAAGGTGCCGTCGCCACGGCCGAGGAGGATCGAGATCGAAGCGGCTTGGGTGTTGCCGGTCACCACATCGACGTGGCCATCACGATTGAAATCGGTCGGCTCGGACGGGCTGGGGACATTACCGGTCGCCTCGGTGGGCTGCAGGAAGGGCTGGAAGTCGCCGCTACCGTCGCCGGCGTTCAGGAAGACGCGCAGGTCGTCGGTGTCTTCGTTGACCGTGGTGATGTCGAGGTAGCCGTCTTCGTTCAGGTCCGATGCGATGCCGCCGTAGGGTCGACTCGGGCTATCGGTGCTCAGTCGTTCAAGCTCCACCAGCTCGAACGAAGCCAGTGCCCGCACCCAGAATTGGAAGGAATAGCCGGCGCTGCGCAGGAAGGCGCCGTCGGCCGCCTCGATATCCTGCGAAAGAAACACCATCACGCTCTCGCCGGCCGAGAACGGCCGATCCGGCGTCAGGGTGACGCGGGTGTTGCCGCTGGCGAAGCCGTAGGTCCCGCTCACTGTACCGCTCCAGCGGCCGAAGGCCCAGAACGATGCCGGCCCGATCGATGCCGGATCCACCGCTCGATCGAAGTCGATGGTGAGCACCGCGTCGGGCGACGCGGCGAGGCTGTGCCGCGCCGGCGACACCGAGGTGACGACGAGCTCTCCGGCGACTGCCTCTCCGACCCATGCGACCGAACTGAAGACGAACCAAGACGCAATCCAAATCGGTAGAACCAACCGAGGATTCCCTAAATGGCGACGACGCATCCTGCACTCTCCTATACGGTTTCTCGGCTGCGGCGGGGGGTGGCACGAGCGACGATAACTCACAGACCAGAGTTTCTGTATTCGCGATGCTTTCTCTGAAAATGCTTCTTGCCCCTTCCGATGCCGTGCTAAGCTGAGCGTAACTCGTGCTGTTCATCCTCGTCGGCTCTTCCGCTCTCTGTGGCCGGAAGCCGGTCCACCCTATTCGCTTCAGGAGGAGGCAACCATGGTCTCTATCGCCGCTCTCTGGATGCCGATCGTCGTCTCGGCGATCTTCGTCTTCTTCGCCAGCTCCATCATCCACATGGTGATCAAGTTCCACAACAGCGACTACGGCCAGCTACCGGGCGAAGACAAGATCGCCGCGGCGATGCGTGAGGAAGGCGTCAAGCCCGGCTTCTACATCATGCCCTACTGCCTCGATCCCAACGAAGCGGCCAAGCCGGAAACGAGGAAGAAGTACGAGGACGGCCCGGTCGGCCTGTTCACCGTCGCCCCCAGCGGCCCACCCGCGATGGGCAAACAGCTCGGCCTGTGGTTCGCCTTCTGTCTCGTCGTCGGCGTCTTCTGCGCTTACATGGCCGGCCGGCTGGCCGGCCCCGACGCCGACTACCTCGCCGTCTTCCGCATCACCGGCACCACCGCCTTCCTCGCCTACGGCGCCTCCGAGCCGATCGCTTCGATCTGGAAGTACCAACCCTGGAGCAACAC
>JBCCGX010001095.1:0-3593 GCA_039029035.1 Acidobacteriota bacterium
CAGGCCGCGGCGAGGAATCGTGTGCGTTCGGCGGCGCTCTGCGCCAGTACCTGATGGGCTAGCTCTTCGATCCGTTGCCAGCGTTTAGGCGTCATCGTTCCAGCGGTCGGTCAGCTCACAGTGCAGCCAGGCCTTGGCGAGCCGCCAGTGGCGATTGACCGTCGTGAGCGAGCGGTCGACGACCTCCGCAGTCTCCTTGACCGACAAACCGCCAAAGAACCGTAGCTCGACGATCGTTGCCTTGAGCGGATCGACGCCCGCCAGGCTGCTCAAGGCGTCGTCGAGGGCGAGCAAGTCGGGCGGCTGATTCAGCGACAGCTCACCGATACTATCGAGCGAAATCTTGTGCCCTTCACCGCCGCGTTTTTTAGAGCGTTGTTTGCGAGCGTGATCGACCAGAATGCGCCGCATCGACTGCGAGGCCAGGGCGAAGAAGTGTGCGCGGTTCTGCCAGCGGATCTGTCGCAGGTCGGCGAGTCGCAGGTAGGCTTCGTTGACCAGGGCAGTTGGCTGCAAGGTGTGATCCGAACGCTCGCCAGCCAGTTTCATCGCTGCCAGCTGTCGCAGCTCTCGGTAGATCCGGGGCACCAGCTTGTCGCCGGATGCCCGGTCCCCATCGCTCCACGAGATCAAAAGCTCGGTGGTCTCGGTCTTGTCGACGGGAAGCCCTCCTGTGTCGATACGAGATGAAGTCATCAGAGGATGGTAACGGACGACAGCGAAGCAAGGAACGGTGGCAGACCGAAGCGCCAAGCGAAGCGGCCAGCGCTCAGGTGTCTTCTTGCCAGCCGCTGGTCAGCTCGCAGCGCAACCAGGCTTTGGCGATGCGCCACTGGCGGTTGACGGTGGAGTGCGAGCAATCGAGCACTTCCGCGATCTCCCGGGCCGAAAGGCCACCGAAGAAGCGTAGCTCGACGATCGTCGCCTTGTTCGGATCAATCTGTGCCAGGCTGCTCAAGGCGTCGTCGAGGGCGAGAAAATCAGGCGGATTCTCGAGCGGCAGATCACCGATCTGATCCATCGGGATTTTGTAGTCGGCGCCGCCGCGTTTCTGGGAGCGATGTTTGCGAGCGGAGTCGACCAGGATTCGCCGCATCGACCTGGCAGCCAGGGCAAAGAAATGGGCTCGATCCTGCCAGCGGATCTGTCTTAGGTCGGCGAGGCGCATGTAGGCCTCGTTGACCAGGGCGGTCGGCTGCAGAGTATGCTCCCTGCGCTCGCCGGCCAGCAGGCGGCTCGCCAGGTTGCGCAGCTCGTTGTAGATCAGCGGGACCAGCTGGTCGCCGGACTCCTTGTCACCGTCACTCCATGAGATCAGCAGCTCAGTGATGTCGCTCTTTGGGGGATTTTCCTCTGGAGATTCAGTATGAGTCGATGGCATAGGCTCATAGTACCAAGAGCGAAGCGCCTCGGGAAACCGCGACAGACCTAAGCGCCAGGCAAAGCGGCAGCGCAGAGAGTAGAAGCTTCAGGTTCCGAGGATCTGGTCGAGCTCTCCGGGGTCGTCGGCCAGGGCTTGGGCGATCAAACGGTCCAGGCGGCCCTCGACCTGAATGACGCTGAGCTCATGCGAGTCGAAAGCAACGACATAGAGGCTACGGATAGCGCCCTTGGGATCGCTGCGAAAGAGCACCCAGGTCTGCTCGCCGTCCTCACGCGCACGTAAGGTGGTCTCCCAGCCTTTGCGGGCCAGGCGGGCTTCGAAGTCGGCTGGTAGCTCCAGCGGACCGGCTGGCCGACTGACCACCCGATAAGTTGCGACATCGACCCGTTTGATGTGGGAGATGAAACGCAGATCCTCGTCGTCCTCGTCGTCCGCCAGGCGGGCGATTTTTTTGGCCAAGCCCATGGTGAAGCGACCGAGGCGGATGTGGCTCTCGCGCTCCAGCTCGACGCCCGGCAGCTGCCGTTCGATCTCGAAGCGCAAAGCCCCAGCCGACGGCGCGTCGCGGCATCCACCGAGCCAGATAGTCGCGCAGGACAATAGAGTGAGCAGCAGTGCAGAGCGCTTCGACGAGGCTTTGAATCGTGGGTCGATGGTCATCGCTGAGAGCCCTTTCGGTCGGTCACAGTGTCTCCTGTCTCAGTGTCTCCGGTCACAGCGTCCGGCACAGTGCCGGGTTTGCTGAGCTGTGGGATGTCGAGTGTTTCGCCGAGGCGCCCGAGCTGCGAGAGATCCAGTTTGCCGACGATGTTGATCAACGCCGCTTCGCCGCCGGCTTCGATCGCCATGATGGCGATTCCGGCGATGTCGCCGTCGACCTGGCGTAGGTAGATATGGAGCTCGTCGTCGCCTTCCCGGGTGCGAACCATGGTGCTCCAACCGCGTTTTTCGAGCCAGCCTCTGGCGCGGCCGAGGCCGGCGCGAACCTTGGAGGGATCGACGTCTTCGACGGGCGCGATGCGCACCCGGACCGCATCGAGGTTGGCGATGATCTCGGAGAACTCCGGCTCCTCGCTACGGGTGGCGGCGGCGATCAGCTTCAGCATGGCGCCATGCAAGTTGATCTCGATGCTCAGCGCTTCGGAGCTGAGGACATCGAGCTCCTCGAGGGGAAAGTAACCCGGGTTGTCGCTCAACGGGTCGGTGGCCTCGGCCCAGGTGGAGGGTGACGCCACCAGGCAAGCAACGAGGACGGCCACTAGGCGGCGAAGTGCCCGCGGTCGGCGATACGTCAGTGTGTCGTGCTCAGGCCTCGGCATGGGTCAGCTCCTCTGGCTTGCGGCACTCCCGTTGCCGTCAGCACTCCTTTTGCTTGCCGCACTCCCGTTGCCGTCGGCCGCTCCGCGAGGGTCTTTCGATCCCTTGGCGTCGGTGCCGGACCGGTGATTTAGGGAGCGCGAGAGGGTGCGAAGGGCGGGCTCTGTGAGGCGCTCGATCAGCAGGTCCTGCTGTAGCTCGAGCCCCGCTCGTCGATGGAGGCGTGTCAGATAGGCGAGCGCAAATCGTGCTTCTTCCGTCGCCGCGGCAACGACCGCCGGGTCGACTTCGGGTATCGCAGGCCCGGGCGAGGGTATCTGGCGCAGGGAACCGACCCAAAGGCCGGCTGTGATCAACGCGGCGGTGAAGCTGGCCGCCCAGGCCAGCCGGCGTGTCCGTGGTGCTGCCCATCCTTTCGGCCGAGAGGGTTGGGCGGGCAAGGGTGACGCTTCACGGGCCGGCTGCAGGACTCGATCGATCATAGCCGGTGGGGCATCGAGCTCCGGCAAGGCGCGCAGCTCGTGCCGGATCGCCACGGCAAGCTCGTACTCGGCGGTGCAGGCCGGGCAATGGGTGAGGTGCGCCAGCAGGGTCGCTGCATCCGGATCGCCGGCGGCGGCCGAGAGCTCCTCGTCGACCAGGGCCTCCAAGGACTCCGAGACCTGCTCGCAGCGCAGCGAGTCAGAGGGTTGCGCCATGACCGTAGACCTCCTTCAGCTGTTGACGCAAGCGGCGCCGGCCGCGGTGCAGGTAAACCCGCACGGTGGCGAGTGGGATGTCCAAGACTTGCGCGATCTCCTGATACTTGAGGCCCTGCACTTCGCGCAGAATGACGATGCTCTTCATCGGGTCCTTGAGCTGCTCGAGGGCTTGTTTCAAATGTCGCCTGAAG
>JBCCGX010001096.1:0-3592 GCA_039029035.1 Acidobacteriota bacterium
ACTCGTCAGCGAGCCAGGCAATCTCGGATGTGGCCGCGAGACCCGCGTCTGCGAAACGCTCGGCGAAGTCCGCTGGCAGGACCCCTAGCCAAGCACCGCGAACGCGCCCATCGAGTCCGGCATGGATCGTTTCGGGCACTCCCGGTAGCCGGTAGGCGGACCGAACGGCCTGTGGATCGCGGGCGACGAAGATGTCGAACGGCAACTGGTGGTCTCGGGCGTAGGTGCGTGTGGCGGCCAGGTCGTCGAGACTGAGGCCGATCACGTCGTAGTGCGCAGCCAGTCGGTCGCGCAGAGCGAGCCATTGGGGCAGGTTCGCCAGGCAGGCCGGACAACGGGTGGTAAAGACAAGAAGCAGCGTGTCGCGCTCTGTGCTGCTGAATGTCAGCTCGATCGGTTGACCCTTCAGATCGATCGCTGCGACCGATGGCAGAGTCTCGCCGACTCCGGGGCTGGCTGGTGGTGTCGGCGAAGCGGGTTGCCGGAGGCTGCGGTTTTCGGCCACGAGACTCAAGACCAGGGCTGCCAAGCCCGCCAGGGTCAGGTGCAGAAAAATCTGGTAGGTGTTGGCTCCGGGAAGGGGCATCCTGCGATACGGCATAGAATCTCCTGAGCTCACTTTGAGACGGGCACGCGGCCTGGGCTCGTTGGTGTTGGCTTGGCTCGTTGCGTCAGCGGTCGCCTGATCAACCTTCCCTTACCAAGATCCACATCCGTCGTGGCGGTTTACTCGGCCGTCTTGGATGGAATCCCAGCGCACTCGGCGATAGAGTGGAGCTATGAAGCCGAGCAAGCTGGAGGCGGCGATTCGTGCCGGAGATCTGGAAAAGGTACGCGAGCTCATCGCCAAGGAAGTCGACGTGTCACTGGCCTTTGCCGACGGCACCAAGCCGATCCAGCTGGCAGCACGCGAAGGACAAGTGACGATCGTTCGCGCTCTGGCGGCGGCCGGCGCCGATCTCGACGACCTCGAGGTACTGAGCTTGCCGGAGCGTCTGAAGCTCTTCGTCGAGTCCTCTCTCGATACGCCCACGGACGAGGATTTACTGAGTGCCACCGAACTCTCGACCTGGGCGATGCAGGCCGTCGGCGCCCAGATGGACGAGAAGACCGCGACCGAGATTGCTGCGTCCGAAGGCGATATTTTCCGGGCCGTGCGCACCGGCGACGTCGATCTCCTGCGTCAGCGCCTCGCTGCTGGCGACCCGGTCGACCCGGTGCGGGAGATTACCCGGGATACGCCCCTCACTCTGGCGGTTCAGGGCGGTGAGGAAACGATGATCCGCGAGCTCATCGCCGCTGGGGCGAATATCGATCACAGCGGCTATCTGACGCCGCTGACCTTCTCGCTACCCAACCTGCGTCTGGCCAAGATTTTGGTCGAGGCGGGTGCCGACCTCTATGCCAGCGGCCTCGATCGCCAGACCGTCCTCGATCGCGCCGTGCACCGGGCCCTGCAGCCGACCTCTTCCCTCGACTCGCTGTTGCTGGTTCGATTCTTCCTCGAAGCCGGAGTCCACCCGCCGAATGTCGAGAGCGTGCCAGGCGAGCTGCTGTTGGAAGCCGAGTACGCCAAGGCTTGGGAGGTCTACCACGATCTGCTGCCGCACTATCCAGACGAGGTTGCCCGGGACAGCTTTTCGGAAGTCGAGGAGCGGCGTGACTCACAGACCCGTGATGGCGGTTTCGGTCATTGGGCCGGCGGCCTGCGCTACGCTGCGCAACAGGGCGATGTGGAGGAGACGCGGCAGGCTCTGGCTTCATGCCCGGACCTGTCCCATGCCGATCTCGCGCACGAGCTTGGGCTGGCGCTGCGCGATGCGGTGAGCGTACTGCATCTCGATGTCGCCCGTGAGCTGATCGCGGCCGGCGCGGCTCTCGATGCGGTGAGCTTCGAACGTCGCCGCGGTTGGAGCCCGCTGACCTGCGCGGCCGAATCCTGGCATCGCCAGAGCATCGAAGCCATGCAGCTACTCCTCGACGCCGGTGCCGGCGTCGATGCGCCTGGCCCGTCCGGGCGTACGCCGCTGATGTTTGCTGTGCTGCTGGCCTATCGGCACGGCGCACCTCTACGTAAGGCTTTACCGTTGCTTCTCGCCGCCGGCGCCGATTGTAATCAGCGTGACGAGTTGGGGCTCACCGCTTGGACGCTGGCCAAAGCACCGTTAGTCGAGGCCGAGGAGCGGGTACGGCGGGGGGGCGATGCCGCGAACAATGAGTCGAGTCTGTTCGACGGACCGGACCTGAGTGAGCTGTTCAGTGACTCGGCCAACCAAGCCGATCAGCGCCGCGGTCGCCTCGAGCGCTGCCGTCAGGTAGTAGCGAAGCTCGAAGAGGCCGGGGCCGAGGCTTGTGCTGAGAGCGAGCTCCGCCTAGTGCTGGCGGCGGCTGCAGGCGATGCGGCCCGGGTCGAAGAGCTGTTGGCGGCCGGCGCCGGCCCGGATGGCTGCGGCCCGGATGGCCGGACGGCGATCGAGTCGGCGGCTGCGGCCGGTAGCTTGGAGAGTGTCGAGCGTCTGATTGCCGCCGGCTGTGACGTCGACGCACGGCGACCGGCTGAGCCCTCAGCCTTGGAGCTCGCGGTACGGCAGTGCGACCTGCCGATGACCCGCTGCCTGCTCGATGCTGGCGCCAACGCCGTTATGCTGGCGGCGTTCTCCAACGGCGCCTTGGCGGCCGCCGAGGCGGCTGGCGGAGGGGAGGTCGTGGCGCTGATTCGCCAGGCCTTGCCGCCAGAGCTGGCCTATGTCGACCGCGAAGTGGAGCAGGAGATTGCCGACGAGGATCTTTCCTGGCAGAGCCAGAACGACCTACCGCACTATGCGGCTCTGGGCGACCTCGAGACGGTTCGTCGACTGCTCGCCGTGCAGGACGTCGATGTCAACGGCTTCGATCCCCTGCGGCGCACCCCACTGGCGGCGGCTGCCGAGGCCGGCCAGATCGAGGTTGTCCGCGAGCTGCTCGCGTGCGGTGCCGATGTCGACCGGTGCAACGGTGTGATCGGCAGCCCGCGCTCGATGCCCCTGGCTTGCGCTGCGATCAGCCCTTCGGCAGAGCGTGACCAGGTCCTGCAGCTCCTGTTAGACGCCGGAGCGAACGTGGACCAGCTCGGCGCCGACGGCCGAACGGCCTTGATGCACGCTGCCGAGCGTGACGTCGGCTTCTTCGGCCGCACTGGTGTGTTGGGGCTGTCGACCCACACGCTGCTCGCCGCTGGGGCCGACCCCGAGATCCGGGACCCCTACGATCTCACCGCCTGGATGCGGGTCCACAGTCTCGCTTCGTCGATCGAGATCGACGAGGTGGCGGAGCACTACGAGAAGATCGCCCAGCAGCTCGAAGAAGCTGGCGCTTCGACCGTCGGCCTGCCGGAAGTCGAGCTGCTGTGGGCGATTGTGACCGGCGAAGCGGGCCGGGTGCGCGAGTTGCTGGCAGCCGGCGCCAGCCCGGACGCCCGTGCCCACGATGGCTCGACTGCGTTGATGCTGGCGGTGCGCGACGATTTACCAGAGATCGTCGAGCTGCTGATCGACGCCGGCTGCGACACCGGTGCCCAGCAGTGGCTGGACCGTGGTCCGACCGCCCTGGACGC
>JBCCGX010001097.1:0-3586 GCA_039029035.1 Acidobacteriota bacterium
ACCAACTGAGCTAACCCCCCTTGGGACGCCGGAGGCGGCTTATCTTAGGGAAGGTCGAGACGGAAGTCAACGACCGATTCAAGGTCGTTTTCGCCAATCTCTCGTCACCCTTAGATACGGCCACAATACGACCCCTCGAGACAGCCTCTCGAGGGGCCTGACGTCAATCGTACTCATGAGGAGGGCGGCGCCGCATTCACGTCGCGTCCACTCACAGGCCCATTCACCCTCCACTAAATTACGGATATAGAGAAGTTTGTACACGACTGCTCACCATATGGGCATATTGACAGCCAAGCATAGTGGCGTATCCAAGTATGAATCAATTCAATTAAGCTAGACTCTATGCTAACGAGACTCCGATCTCGCTATTGGATCGTGACGAGGCGATGTCGGGACCTTTAATCAGGAGCCCGAATCCAAGAGCGGCAGGAAACCAGGACTGAAGCTCCAGCCTGGTGTTTCTATGGCCGCGCAACCCGGGGGAGCTGTCGCTCTATCCCAGTCATGGAGGATGTCCCATGGAAGGCCTGAACTCTCAACCGACCAACCGTAAGATGATCAAGGTCTTCAAAGCCCTGGCTGATGGCACCCGGCAGGAGATCCTGCAGCTTCTCGAAGAGCATTCCTACGCGGTGGGCGAGATTGTCGCCAAGTTCGACCTGTCGCAACCGACCATTTCCCGGCACCTCTCGGTGCTCAAGGAAGCGGACTTGGTGATCGATCAGCGCCGCGGCCAGAATGTTATCTACCGTCTCAATGACAGCGCTCTGGCGGCCTCGATGCGACAGTTCTTCGGCCGCTTTCGTAGCTGTCAAGAAGTTCTGCGCTAAACACGGTTGCGTCACCGCCTCGCAGGCGTTAATCTGTCTCGTTGAGGGCCGGCCGATCCTACGAACGGCCAGCCCTTTGCTGTATATTCCGCAGGCCCTCTATCCGCAAGCCATACGGCGCAGGCCCTACGGCTCTTGGAGACGACAGGGGCAACCGGTCAAATGGCCGCGGAACGGCAGATTCGATCAGATCCAGTGGCGGTGTAGCTCAGTTGGTTAGAGCGAGCGACTCATAATCGCTAGGTCATGGGTTCAAGTCCCTTCACCGCTACCATCCCTCCTTCGCCAGCTCGCTTGCTCGACAACTTGCGGCGCGACCTTGCTCGCAAGACGACGACTGGCGATCTCCTGCTGGTGGCGTTCTCCGGCGGCCCCGATTCGACGGCATTGCTCTGGGCTTTGCAGAGGATCGTCAGGGATCTGGAGGTCGGCCTGCACGCCACCCACCTGGATCATCGGCTCGACGCTGACTCGACGCGTCGGGCCCGAGCCGCTGGCCGGCTAGCCGCAGCCTTGCGCGTTCCGCTGACTCTCGAGACTCTCGACCCAGGCTCTCCCGATCGATGGTCGACCGGCCACGAGGCCTGGGCGCGCGAGCATCGCTATCGCTTCTTGCAGCGCCAGGCGGACCGCCTCGGTGCCCGCTGGATTGTCACAGCGCATCACGCCGACGATCAGGCCGAGACTGTCTTGCTGCGACTGCTCTTCGGCTCCGGCCTCGAGGGCCTGGGGGCCATGCGTCGCGAGCGCGGCCAGGTCCTACGGCCACTGCTGCGGCTGCGCCGCACCGAGGTCGAAAGCCTCGTCGCCGCGTCCGGTCTGACCCCGGTGCTCGATCCGACCAACGACGATCTTACGATTCCCCGAAACGCGGTCCGTCGCCGTCTTCTGCCGTATCTCGAAGAAAGCCAGCCCGGAGCCACGCAGCGCTGCTGCCGACTCGCTAGCGCAGCTCGGCGAGCCGCCGCAAAGATCGAAGACGTGCTCGAGCCACAGCTCGACCTTGGCCCGGTTCTCGACCGGGCGACCGGTGAGCCGGTGGGCGCGGCCCTCGATCGCAAAACGTTCACAGCGCTCCCGGCCCCGCTGCATCCCTTCGCTCTCGCCCTCCTCCACCGCCGTGCCGGCGCCGCCTATCCGGCAGCGGCCACGGCCCGCCGCGAGCTGCTGCGCCAGCTCCAGGCCGGCTCAGCCGTAGGTTGCGATTGTGGCTCCGGCTGGCGTTGGGAAGGCGACGCCGAGACCCTCAGTCTGGTTCAGGTCGCATCCTCTGCCGGAGATTTCGCGTATACTCTATGTGCGCCGGGGTCGGTTGACATTCCGGAGCTCGGTCTCAGGATGCATCTGCAACGTGGCAGCGTCGCGCCGTGGATGTTCCGCGGGCGCCCGCGAAAGGCGGGGTTGGCGGGGATCGATCTCGGCGAAAGGCAAATTCTGGTACGCAACAGGCGAGCCGGTGATCGCATCAGGCCCTTGGGTAGCCGCTCTCGACGGCTCAAGGACCTTCTGATCGATCGCCGGATTCCCAAACGGGAACGTGACCGGTTGCCTCTTCTCGTGATCGACGACGAGATTGCCTGGGTCCCCGGAGTGACGATCAATGACCATTTCCGTATCGCTGACGAGCCGTCTGTCTGGATCGCGACGATCGAGAGCCGGGCTCTCACAGCTCCCCCTTCCGAGGATCTCCAACCCGATTGAACATTCCCTGTCCGGACGCCGTCGGCGCCCGGCAGCTCAGCAGAAAGGTAGCATGCCTTGAATTCCACTTTCCGATCGCTATTGTTCTGGATCGTCATCTTCGGCGTGGTGGTCCTCTTGTGGCAGACCGTCCAGAGCAACGTCAACGAGACCCAGGAGCTGACTTTCAGCGACTTTCTCAATTCCGTAGACGACGGGCAGATCGAGAAAGTCACGATCAAGGAGAGTGAGGTCTTCGGCCGCTACAAAGGCAGCCAGCAGTTGGAGGGCCGATTCGACTTCATCACCGTCGTACCGCCCCAGGAGTCCGATCTCCTGGCTCGCCTCGAAGAGGCCGAGGTGGTGGTCGAAGCCGAGCTCAAGGAAGAGAGCCCGCTGCTGGCGATCTTCCTCACTTGGGGACCGGTGCTGCTGATCGTCGGCCTATGGATCTTCTTCATGCGCCAGTTCCAGGCCGGTGGCAACAAAGCCCTGTCCTTCGGCAAGAGCAAGGCGAAGCTGCTCAACAGCGGCGGCAAGAAGGTCACCTTCGACGATGTCGCTGGCATCGAAGAAGCCAAAGCCGAGCTGGCCGAGGTCGTCGAATTCCTCAAAGAGCCGCAGAAGTTCCAGAAGCTCGGTGGCCGGATCCCCAAGGGCGTGCTCTTGATGGGAGCTCCCGGTACCGGCAAGACTCTTTTGGCCCGCGCCATTGCCGGCGAAGCCAATGTGCCCTTCTTCTCCATCTCGGGCTCCGATTTCGTCGAGATGTTCGTCGGCGTCGGTGCCAGCCGCGTGCGCGACCTCTTCGATCAAGGCAAGAAGAACGCCCCGTGCATCATCTTCATCGACGAGATCGACGCCGTCGGGCGTCATCGCGGCGCCGGCTTGGGCGGCGGTCACGACGAGCGCGAGCAGACCCTGAACCAACTGCTGGTGGAGATGGACGGTTTCGAGACCAACGAGGGTGTGATCCTGATCGCCGCCACCAATCGTCCCGACGTGCTCGACCCGGCTCTGCAGCGCCCCGGCCGCTTCGACCGCTCGATCGTCGTCGACCGGCCCGACATCAA